>JAHISN010000030.1 GCA_018818265.1 Patescibacteria group bacterium
CACCAAAACGTTCCTCTCCCCGCTAATTTACTGTACTGAATTTCTGCTCCGCATCGCAAACACCTTTCTCCAGTTCTTCCATAGACTTTGAAATGTTCCTGATAATGACCCTTGCTACCATCAGTATGGCGATACCATTGATCAGAAGCCCCCTCGTCCTCAAGTCCCTCCTCTAATACTTCCTGCAACGACCTTAAAAGGCAAGTTGCCTCTTCCTTCGTCAAACTGTTCGCCGGACGTGCCGGATGAACACTCGTCAACCATAGGGCATCATTAGCGTAAATATTACCTATTCCGGCAATTTTTTTCTGATCCATTAGTAACACTTTTATTTTTCTTTTTGTAGCCTGCAGAATTTCGTAAAACTCCCCAGGAGATAAATCACCCGACAGTTCAGGCCCGTAAACAGACAAAACTTTTGCTACAGAAGCCTCATCAACCAAGTAATGCATATAGCCAAACTTGCGAGCATCGGCAAAGCGAAGCTCGGTCTCGTCATTAAAAAGTAAAGTGATGTGGACAAAATCGTCCACCTGGTCTTTCTTGCTTCTGAAAAGCAGTCTACCGGCAAGTTTGAGGTGGCAGGTAATAAAACCTCGCGGTGACAATTCAAAAAGCAGAAGCTTCGCCCGCCGGCGGATTTCCTTAATTGACTTCCCCACAACGCCCTCCCTAAACACTTCTGGCGAGGGCCCAAGCATTTTGGGCGTATCATACTCCACCCCGACAATCACCTTCCCGACAACTTTTTGGTTTAATTCTCTCTTGATAATTTCTACTTCTGGAAGTTCCGGCATCGTAAAAACATTATACCCTATACTACAGAGTCCGTGCCCTTTATAACGTGAGGAAGCTAGAACATTTGGAAAGTGGCCTCCAAACATAAACCCAAACCCTTGGCTCTTGCCACAAACCCCTGCGAATCAAGGGCTTTGTCAAACTTTTTCTATTAACTGAACACTCTCTACATATTCCCGAAATTCTTTTTGAAACCTCTCTTTACCAAACTTCTCCGCGTGGCGGCGGCAGACATTAAAACAATCTTCAGTTTGAAAATATTCCCGCGACTCAAACTCTTTAATAGCATCTACCAGTGATTCTACCGTCGGGCTATCAAAGAAAATACCCGTCTCTCCCTCTAGAACTGTCTCTGTAACCCCTCCCGAGCGCAGTGCAATCACCGGTCTGCCAAACCCCATTGCCTCCACGGGCACGATGCCGAAATCCTCGTCCGAAGTGGCCAGGGCGAATGCCTTGCAGCGAGCATACAAGTCTGCCAGCTGCTCGTCAGGCACAAAACCCAAAAATTCAATAAGTCCTCCCTGCTCGCGGGCCAGTTTTTTTAGTCTTCCCTCCTCCGGCCCGGTTCCAACAATCTTAAGCGGACGGTTTAATTGCGAACACGCCCTAATTATCAAATCGATGTTTTTGTAGGCGCTTAACCTCGAAACAACTAGGTAATATTCTTTAAGCTCAATTACTTTTAACTTTTGACCACGAAAAGTTTCACTACGTGGCATGCTTTTAAGTTTTGACTTAACGTCCACTGGTGGATAAATGACAACTGACCTTCGCCCGTAAAACTTACTAATCCTCCTCGCGACTGTCTTGGAGTCAGCAATAAAATGATCCACCCTTTGCGCCGCGACATAGTCCCACATCCTCAGACAAAAATCCACTGGCGCCAGAACCAGCCGCCAAAACAAACTACCCCTTTTGTTAGACTCAGTCGGTAAGTGGTACAGAAATCGCGGCGGTGTAAAACAGTAGTTTACATGGACCTGGTCAGCCCCTGTAACAATCCCTTTAGAGAAATTAGCGGAAGTGGATACGACAAAGTCGAATTCCGATAAGGCAAAGCCTTCAAAAACTAAGGGGTAAAACAAGGTAAAATACTTATAAAACCTACTAATTAGAGGGAAATTCAACCACTTAGGATAGCGGATTGCCCCCCTGGGAATACCCAACAGGTCAACGATATTCCAATCCACCAGGGTGGTGTAAATCGGAGCATCGGGCCAAATTTCGTGCATCGCCTTTAGCGTTCTTTCCGCCCCGCCAAATTGATTGAGATAGTCGTGAACAAAGCAAATTTTCATAGCAGTAGCCAACTTTCAGCTACACGGCAGGTAGTAAGAAAACTAACTAAACAAACTCCCTTGCTCGTTTTCCTTACCTCGCGGCAATCTTTTAAGTAGAGATTCAAATCGCAGCCGCTTGAATAATTTCCCAACCCTATCCCAATCAGCATCCCTTATTCGACAAAATTCAGTGTCGAAATCTATTGGCACGTTCGCCGCCATTTGCACCAAATCCCGCGAGAGAAATGCTTGCTCTCTTTGACTGCTCAACATTGCCCCCTGCCCGTCAGGCATATCGCCCAAGTGCTCATAGATGCCTTCAAGGCTGTAGTAACCCATAAGTAGTTGGGTAGCGCCTTTGGGACCCACTCCTTTAACCCCCGGGATATTGTCCGAACTGTCCCCTACCAACGCCTTATAGTCTCTGAGTTTTTCCGGCGGCAGGCCATAGCGTTTTTCGACCGCCTTCGTATCATAAATAATCGTGTCCGATAAACCTTTTTTGGATGTATAAACTCTAACATTATCACTTACAAGCTGGAGTAAATCCAAATCCCCAGTCACGATAACAATTTCTACCTCAGCCAAACTTTTGACTTTTTCCGCCAGAGGCGGACCAGCCTTTGGCTGGAACTTTTCACCACGTAAAACTTCGTCACGTGGCACGCTTTTCACTTTCAACTTATCAATGATTGTCGCGACAATATCATCTGCTTCGTAACCCGGTACTTCGAAGCGCGGAAAGCCAAAGGTATCCACTACTTCTTTGACCAAATCTACCTGCAAAACTAATTCCTCGTCCATTTTCGGCCGATGGGCTTTATATTCGGCATATCTCGCGTGACGAAAGGTAGGCTCTTTAGTATCAAAGGCCACCGCCAAGTATTCGGGGGCCAATTCATCTAGGGCCTTAATTAACATAGAAGTAAAGCCGTACACTGCTCCCGTTGGCTGACCACTAGGGGTAGTTAGAGAAGGTAATGCATGGTAAGCGCGGTGGAGTAAAGAATTGCCATCAATAAGAACGAAGGTGGACAACATAAGAAAGTTAAAAGTGAAAAGTTAAAAATTAAAAGTGAAATATCATCACAAATCACTGACAAGGAAAACCCGAACACAAACTACTGAACCTACAATCACGATATCAGTTGTATTGTAATTCGTTGTAGTTTTACTATAACTTTGGACTGGCGCCTGCCCCGTACCGTATGGTACTGGGGACTTTTAACTTTTAATTAGCTGCTGAAACTCTTCCCCATCAATTGTTTCTTTTTCCATAAGAGCTGCGGCAACCTTATCTAGACTCTTGCGATTCTTCTTAAGAATTTTCCAAGCTTGCCTAAAAGACTCTCGTAGAATGCGCCTAATCTCACTATCTACGAGCGCAACCATTCTGTCGGAAGGTCCAATCCGAGACCTAAGATAGCCCGGCACATAGCCGTCGCCCAATTCATCAAAGCTAAGGTTAATATTGCCAAGTTTACTCATTCCGTATTGAGTAACCATCTCATAAGCTAAACGGGTTGCCATCTCTAAATCCGAGGCCGCGCCTACTGTCATTTCGTCACAAGCTATTTTTTCCGCCGCTCGACCACCCATAAACGAAGTAATCATTGCTAGTAAGCGTGTCTTTGTCATATGATATCGGTCAGATTTGGGAGGGATCATTGTGAATCCCAGAGCTATCCCACGAGCTACGATAGAGACCCTATGTACCGGATCTATAAGGGGCAAATTTGCCGCCACAACGGCATGACCAGCCTCATGAAAAGCCGTCAACCTCTTATCTTCTTCGCTCTGTAAACGCCTCCGTTCCGGTCCCAACTTAACCTTAGTCGCCGCCTCCTCCAAATCCTCCGCGCTGATCTTTTTCTTCCCTTGGCGGGCCGCCGCAATAGCTGCCTCATTAAGCATATTCTCAATATCCGCACCGGAAAAGCCAACCGTCCTCTGGGCCAATTTGTCCACCTCAACATCTTTAGAAAAAGGCTTGCCCCTCATATGAATCTCTAGAATTCCTTGGCGACCCTCAATATCCGGCAATTGCAAAAGAATACGGCGATCAAAACGGCCCGGGCGAGTTAATGCTGAATCTAAAAGATCCGGTCTATTAGAAGCGCCAATTACCACCACCTGATCTCGAGGAGTAAACCCATCCATCTCCACCAAGATTTGGTTTAGGGTCTGCTCCTGTTCACCATGCGAACCGGTCATTGCCATTCCGCGGTGCCGACCGATAGACTCAATTTCGTCAATAAATATAATAGAAGGCGAATGACGCTTGGCGCGAGCAAAAAGATCCCGCACACGGCTAGCGCCGACACCAACAAGCATCTCCATAAATTCTGAGCCCGCAATACTAAAAAACGGCACTCCCGCCTCCCCCGCCACCGCCCGGGCCAATAAAGTCTTGCCTGTCCCCGACGCCCCAACCAAAAGGACGCCATTAGGGATACGCGCCCCCAACTTAACATATTTTTGAGGATTTTTAAGAAAGTCAACCACCTCCAGTAGCTCCTGCTTGGCCTCTGTAACTCCGGCGGCATCCTTAAAGGAAAATTGCGGCTGGTCTGGAGTAAAAAGCCTCGCCCTCGATTTGCCCATTGAAAACATCGACCCTGCCGCCTGCTGTCCCTTACGTGAGATCATAAACAAAAAGAATATCATTATGACTACCGGAAAAATGCCAGACAAGAGGGAAAGCGCAAAATCCCAGCCGCCAGTATCCTTAATCTCAATATTCACCACCTCGACTGGATTTTCAACTCCCGCCTGCACCAAAACATCCAAAAGAGAATTTGCGGGCTCCTTCTTGGCCTGCGCCCTTGACCCATCGACGTAAAAAAGATTAATCCAATCCTGCTCAATCTCTATCTTCTCTACCCGATCCGCCTTGATATCAACCACTACCTGGGTTAAATCAATCGTTTTTGGCTGATCTGCGGGAGCGGAAAAAAACTGGAAATAAAGGAAAAGCGCCATTACCGCTAAGGCGAAATAAACAGAGAACGCTTGCAATAACCGCCCCCAATTAGGCTTAGAACGGCCCGAATGAGCGGAAGCACTATTTTCTTGTTCAGAAAAATGTTTCTTATTACCCATAAATTTTTACCAACAGGAAAATCTCGCCTGGGGCTACGAAATATTATATCCTTCCGCACCTTTAATAACAATGCGCACATTGTAACATAACCCCCGCAATGTATAATTATTTCATGAAAAGAAAAAGAAACCTTGCCTACTTCACCCTTATTACCATTGCGCTAATCATTGTCTTTAATCTAGGGCACTCAATTGTTAATACCTACCACAACAATACGCGCATGGGTAAACTACAACGCGATATTCAGCAATCAGCCCAGGAAATCGAGTCTCTCAAGACAGACATTGCCTATCAGCAATCCGCGGCATTTATTGAAGAGCAGGCCCGCAATAAACTGAACTTCATCAATCCAGAAGAGAAGACAGTCGTTTTGGGAAAGAGCGACAAGGATAAATCGATAGCAACCACGGAAACTGCGGACAACCCAGGGAGCAACTGGGAAAAATGGCGTTATCTTTTCTTTCGCTTTTAGTCATTTTCTGATATAATGGGCTTCGGATGTTTAACGCGGGGAAGTGTAATGGTTGCACACAGGGCTCATAACCCTGAGGTAGGGGGTTCGATTCCCTCCCCCGCAACCACCGCGTGATAAATTGCTTCGCAATTTAAACGCGATTCTATCGCGCTAATCTTCGCAGTTGAACACAACTCGGTATGATATCTATTCGCGAATGACATACCACCCCACTCGTAGAATCACGCCATTATAAGCACTACAAGGGCGGTGGCAGGCCACGTCGTTCGCGAACGACGTGGCAGGGTAGCTCAGTTGGTTAGAGCAGAGGACTCATAAGCCTCAGGCCGTGGGTTCAAATCCCACCCCTGCTACCACACAATATCCCACACGCACCATCCCATAATTTGCCCCCTTGACATCTATGCGTATATGTTATAATGTCCCGTAAGTTGATTAAAACAAATGATTCCATTTGACGAAGCCCACACCAAGTTTATTGCCCACCTTAGGGAGAAGGATAGTGCCCGTTCTACCGTTTTAGCATACGGGAAGGATATTGAACAGCTTTTGAGCTTTGTGACGAACGAACTAAGCAAAGTTCGCGTTCGTCAAATTGAAAAGGGTGACATTCGACAATTCCTTGACCACCTTAAAGAAAAAAGCTTTACACCTAAAACCATCTCCCGTAAGATTAACTCCACTAAAACTTTCTTTCGCTTCTTAAAGATTAATGAGTATATTACTGATGACCCGGCGGCACTAATTACACATCCGAAATTTGTAACTCCCCCACCCCACATTCTAAAAGAAACCGAGTATCGTGCCCTGCGGGATGCCGCCAGGGATGACCCCCGAACATACGCTATAATTGAAATCTTCCTGCAAACAGGCATTCGCATTGGGGAGCTTTCTGAAATCACCTTGGACTCTTTTAGGATTGACAAGGAAACTGACCTCGGCGCGCTAGAAATCCCTCCTTCCCGCGTAACCCTAGGCCGGACAATCCCGCTTAACAAAGCTGTCACCGAAGCTATCAAATACTATCTGAAAAACCGCCCCGAAGGAGAAAACCGCCGACTGTTTATTACCCGCAACAACAAGCCTTTAGCCATCCGCAATATCCGCGCGGCAGTTAAACGCTACATGATTAAAGTGGGCATTACGGATGCATCAGTTAATGATCTCCGCCATACATGGATCGCCCAACACATTAAGCGCGGCGCCAGTCTCATTCTCGTTTCTAGGCTGGCTGGTCACAAACGCATTGCTACCACCGAGCGCTATCTTAAATACGTAGATCGGAAAGATACAGATGAGGAACTGCTAACACTGTAGGAACAGCAATCAGTTAACAATCTACCCACTTTCCCTTCTGGCAATTTCTCTTTTAAAAACGTCCCCCCCACACAAATTATTCCGCCTGTTATAATTCATCCATGGAAAATATTGTTATCACCTCGGGGAATGCCTACACAGAAATCGACACATTGGCCTCTGCACTAGCTTACAAAGAGCTTCTATCCAAGGAAGAACGCAATTCGACCGTTGTTCTCGTCGGCCATCCTAACCAAAGTATCACCGAAAAAATTAAATCTTGGGGGCTACCCTACACCACTACGCCACCACGAGGAGACGCTAATATCGTCGTAGTCGATGTGTCCGAGCCAGACCACATCGCTGAATTTGTTATTCAAGGCAAAATTGTAGAAATCTATGACCATCACGCTGGCTTTGAAAATTATTGGGAGAACCGACTTGGCAACAAAGCTAAAATTGAAATAATCGGCGCCTGCGCGACACTAATTTGGGAAGAGTACAAAAATCGCGGCTTTGCCAAAGATATCAGCACCCTAACCGCCAATTTATTATCTACCGCCATCATCTCTAACTCTCTTAACTTCAATGCTTCGGTAACCGACAAAAGAGACCGCCAAGCGTACAACGAATTAGCAAAATATACCGACCTCCCTGAAAACTGGCTCACAATTTATTACCAGGACCAAGAAAAAGGCATCTACATTGATCCGAAAACCGCCATCATTAATGACACTAAGGTCCAGCAAGTCAATAATTTGGAGCTAGTCATCGGACAACTGGAACTGTGGGATAGTAAGAAGTTCCTGTCGAAATATTTAGAAGAAGCTAAATCAGCACTAAAATGCTTCGGCAAGCCCAACTGGTTCCTTACCTCCCCCAGTATCAGCGAGGGAAAAAATTATCTCTACACCGAAGATGAAAAAGTTAAACAGCTTTTAATAAAAACTATCAACGCTAAATTTGACAACAATCACGGAGAAACTAATGAACTCTGGCTAAGAAAAGAAATCTTAAGAGAAATCCAAAACCTACCGCCAGAAGCAGGCAAAAACGCGGCCGCGCTTGACTCTGACTTAATTCAAGCAGAACAAATCGACCGAAAAAATCTATCGAAGGTGAAAAAAGAATTAACCCGTGCTCGCGAAACACTGTACCCACCTTACAGCAAGCCTTTCTGACTCCGCGAGGAAGCCTTCACTTTTTAATTTCAAAAACTTATCTGACAAAACCTGCGGTTCATAGTTAGGTAACTTGCCCCCGTTATTCCATACATGTATAATGTGGGTAATGGGATACAGTGGCAAAATTCTAGAAAAAAGAAGGGCGAGAAAATTACGCAATAAAGGTCTCTCTTACAGAGAAATACAAAAAGAAGTGCCTGTTGCTAAGAGCACACTGAGTTTATGGTGTCGGGATATTATCTTAACCCTTGAACAAATGGAAAGACTCAAGAAAAAGCGTCTCCAAGGGGCAGAAAAGGGCCGTTTCATCGGAGCCAAGAGACAGCAAGCCGCCAGGATTGCCAGAACAAAAAAACTTCTAGAAAAAGGAAAAGGCGAAGTAGGAAAACTCAGCAAAAGAGATCGTTTTATTGCTGGCACAGGCCTATACCTCGGTGACGGAAACAAAACAGACAGTCAAGTGGGATTCTCTAACTCAAACCCAAAAATAATTTCATTTATGATTCGATGGTTTCGCGAGTTCTGCGAAATACCTGAAGAGAAACTCCGAGGCCAAATTTGGATCCACGATAACCAAAATGAGAAACACGCAAGGCTTTTCTGGTCAAATTTAACAAATATTCCTTTATGCCAGTTTAAGAAAAGCTACATCGCCAAAAATAAGATAAACAGCAAAAAGATAAGAAAAAATTTGCACAAGCATGGGGTACTTTCTGTTAGAGTCTCCAACGTGGCAATACAGCGAAAGATACTAGGCTGGATGGCTGGCATTTTAGGTGTGGAAAGTGTATAATAACTTTGTTGTTAAACGTTCCGCGGTAGCTCAATGGTAGAGCGAGTGCCTGTGGGGGGAACTTAGTAATCCCCTCCCCGCAGCCCCCAGTGGAAACGCTGGGGAGAGAAATATCAAAGTGTATACAGTACTTTATATGAGAAACCGGGTGAATTCAGGGAAACCTAAACGGTGAAACATTGTCGAACCGCAAGGCAATCCTGAGCCAAGGCCTGATAATACTCGGGCAAGGTGCAGAGACTAGGCGATTACGCCCTTTGAGCGCCCGGCGCCTAAACCCTGACCTTCACGGTCCAGGACACGGTGATGAGATAGTCCATCCCCAAAGGAAACTTTAGGATAAGGTGTAAGCACTGGGTTGCTGGTTCGAATCCAGCCCGCGGAGCCAGTTAGTATGAAGCCCAAAATTCGGCTCGCGCGAAGCGCGAGTGAGTGTGGCGGGAGTGGCGGAATCCCAAGAATTCAAAAGGATTTCCCAAGATTTTTTCGGAGAGAATTGCAGAGCCCTTTGCGCGAGGAGGAGGTTCGAGCCAATCTTTTTGAGAAAATTTTTCTTGTCCTCAAAATTTTCTCCGGAAGCGATAATTCCCGCTTGTTTGCTGTCTAAAATGAAAAGTCGCATCGGTTCGAGCCGATGATTGCCCTTTTGCTCAAAATCCTTTAATTTCTCTGAAACATCAATTTTGCGATTGAGGATTTTTTGCTTTTTCTCGGCATACTCCACTTTCGGAATAAGTCCGTCCAAATGTGTATCGAGCAACTTATCCAATCGCCCGTCTAAATCCTCAATCTCTCGTTTCAGATTTTGAGCAAAGGCAATGCCGTTTTGGGCATCTTGCTCGCGCTCCGATTCTATCTTCGCGAGCATATTATCTGCCCACAACGGCGGCAAAGAAACTTTTTGA
>JAHISN010000031.1 GCA_018818265.1 Patescibacteria group bacterium
CGGTGGCCGCCCTCACCATTATTTTTAACTTTAGGCCTTGCCCTAGTCTTTCTGCTTATTGCCCTAGACTTTCTGCTGGAAAAGTTACAAACCCGAAGACTTTGGATGCGATTGCTCTTTTTCTGGGGCAAATATGCTTTCCCTATCTTTATTTCCCAGGCTTTGTTACTGCAAGTATTCAAATTATCGGGCGTGAATAAATTTGCGCACCCCCTAGCAGTAATATGCGGGTTCCTATTCCTATTAATTTTCTCAAGCATAGCTGCCTACTATAAAATGAAAATGTGCGGCCCACTTGACAGATTGATAGAACATTTTAAATCCGTACCCCCACGCAGAAAAATGAAATTGCCAATTTGGGGCAAAAAGCGGCAAAGGAAAATATTTACAAAAAGAAGGTTATCTTTCATTTTCATAATATTATTCATACTTCTTGGTTTCGTGATTTATAATGACCAGCTAGTTGTGAAACGGGAAATTCAATCCACTCCCTCACTAACTGGTCAAGTAGATCAAACCTGGCTGTTAGAAGGGGATGGGTTTACGTTGAGGGACGAGTTATTGAGATATAAAGTAAGTGAGATAGAAAACATTGAACTAAACGAAAATACAGCCGCCACATATGAAATTTTGGGCACGGGAAAAAAGGGAAAGATGAAACAAACCGGAGAGCGTGAGTGGGAAACAGAAATAGAAGTAACGGAGCTAAAAACAGGAAAGTATCGATTACGGGCAGAGCTAACATCAGGAAATAAAGTTTATCCATCCTCTATTTCAACTTTTTTTGTTTCTTACCCCTTATACGTAGTTTGGTCTTTAGACTGGGAAGGATATGATGTAACCAGTGCTGCGCTGACCGCAATTGAGAATATTGCCTACGAACATTCTTTGCCGATAACCCACATGTTTAATCCCCGCATTTACACTGGGGAAAGCATATCTCCTGCTAGGCAGGAATTCTTGACTAGGTGGATTAAGGGACGAAAAGACAATAATGGCGATGAAATTGGAATGCATCTTCATATGTTCTACGATTTTGTAGAAGAAGCTGGCGTTGAGATAAGAGAAAGTCCCAAGTGGGGTGATTGGACAGACGGTTATGATATACCTTTGAGTGCCTATTCATATGATGAAACAATAAAACTGCTAACCAAAGGGCTTAATCTTTTTGATGAGCACGGCCTCGGTAAACCAATCTCTTTTAGGTCCGGCGGTTGGTTTGCCGATTCCGACACTTTAAGAGCCATTGAACAGTCTGGTTTTCAAATTGATAGCTCGGGTCGAGAAAAATACAATTGGGGTAAAAATGAAATTACCGGCCTCTGGGACCTAGCGCCAGACGCCCTGCCTTATCAGCCTTCCTATACTAACCAAAATGCTTCCGGTTCAGATTCGTTAAATATTTGGGAAATTCCCAACAATGGCGGCAGTTCTTATAATCTAACAAGTGACGAGATGTTTAAAAACCTTAGTAAAAACTTCCCTAACTTCGAAGCACTGGATAATCCACGCGTAGTAGTTTATCTTAGCCATCCCCAGTGGTTCAGTTTGGCAGAACAATCTCGGGTTAGTGAGATTTTCACTCGTATTGATAACCACCATTACTCCCGTGATCAAGGTCCAATTAAGTATGTGACACTAGAGCAAATTTACCGCCTATGGTAAGACTAAATCCGAAATTCAAATTCCCTATACTTCTCTGCATCCTACTGTTTCTAACAAATGTGTTACTGGAATTGCTTGAAGATCAAGCGCCTGAACCACTACCACCTACACAAATTGTTGTCGCTGCAATTCAGAAAAAACAGGAGGACATGGTTGTAATTTCTCCAACAATGGGAGTGGTGGAAATAGAGGAATCCTTCCCTGTCCCTCAGGCAAGGGGGGTTGATGTAGATACATATATTTCAGTTAAATTTGAGAAGGCTGTGAACCAAGTATCGGCGCAAAAACATTTTTCGTTAACACCAGGCATAGAAGGTCGTTTTTTATGGAAAAGCAACGTAATGACTTTTGTACCTAACCAGAAATTAGCTTACGACCAGCAATATCAAATCGTAATAGAAAGTGGAATTGATAGCCTTCATGGACTGGCTTTTTCCGAACAATTCAACTTTACTTTTACCACACGGAAGTACCAGATACTCCTTAATGTCCCCCTAATCCACCAACAACATAGTCATACCTGCAATATTGCCGCCGCTCGGATGGCCTTAGCCTTTAAGGGTGTACAGTTATCGGAAGCGCAAATTTTGGAAAAGCTCGGTCTAGATCCCACAACTTATGACCCTGTGCTAGGTATCTGGGGAAATCCTAATCAACAGTATGTCGGCAGTATAGATGGAACACCAAAGGGTTATGGGGTTCACTGGGGGCCAATTGCACGGGTAATTCAACAATACCGTGAAACATCAATAAAACGGGGTTGGGAGTTAGCAAATCTTTTAACAGAGATTGAAAATGGAAATCCCGTAATCCTTTGGTGGCAGAACGGATGGAATAACCCGGACCCGATTTCCTGGCGCACATCTGATGGAGAACTTATTCAAGGAGTAGAAGGGATGCATTCGGAAGTAGTTATCGGCTTTGTCGGCGCCAAAAACAACCCCGAGCAAATTATTACCAATGATCCCTGGCGCGGGGTTCGCCACTACCAAACGGCTCGTTTTTTGAGTTTATGGGGATTCTACAATAATACGGGTGTTGTTGTATACTGATATGTTATATAGCGACCGCAAAACAAATTTCGGTAGTCCCTTATTGTAGCGGCTAGTCTTTTCCGCCAAAGGCGGATCAGCCTCTGGCTGAAGCCTAGCGACAGAAGAACGTAATTCCCCTTGACGCGGGTCTAAAGGCCCGCCGCTACAAGAGCACAAAGACTGGATATTAATCAAAAATGTGTCGAATTTGTTTTGCGGGAACTATAGTAACGCGGCCGTTGGAAATAAAAACGGTGCGAAACATCTGAAAGCAAAGATAAATACAGGGGGAAGAAAATGGAAATGATCGAAGTGGTAGAAATGAGTTTGGGTAGCAAAATGAAGCGGCTAGTCGTAGGAATAATCATCAGTCTTGCGCTAACATGGATGCTGACTGGGAGAGGGCCGGATCATCCGCGGTGGATTTTGTGGTTGGTCGAAGAAATGGAAAACAATGGCGGACTATCTCTCTGGACATATAGCGTGTTCGCCTTTTTTTCCCTGCTTTTTGGGGCGGCACTGATCACAAACCGCCGAAGCAGGCTCATCCTACTTGCGGTGTCAGTGTTTGTGGGCATAAGTATGGGTATCTTCACCAATCACTGGCTATGGGTGCTCACTTACCTGCTGATTATGGCACTTTTCGTGCAACAGCTTCATCTGCACATCGGGCGCATGAAGACTAAGCAGACCCCAGCTCAACGGCTGGTAGCATCTATAGAGTCTGCTCTACGCCAAGTCTCGGGAATAACCTTCTCAGACAAGAGTGCCCTGGCTGGTTCATCTGCGCACGAATATATATGGGTCGGTAGACAAAAGACCCAAATCTGCGCGGAAATTACTGCAACAATACTAATAGTTAGGCAAAGTGAAGGATTTCGAGCCTTTCTGGACCTGAAAATATGGTCGGACTTACCAAATATCAGACAACTCGTCGCGGCCAAATTGACTCGTACCTTGAGCAGTAAATATGGCGCAACGCTCCAATTTCACGAAAATAAGAGGCACACCTGCATGGCGTCATTGCAAGTCCTCATGAAATAGAGCTAAAGCGCCAAGCTTTCCCGCCATTAGTGGCAAAACACATGGGCCGCGCACAGCGCGGCCCTTTTTAACTATTAATTCCGCTTACCATCAACACTAGCCACTATTGATAAAGTACCCGCCATTACTTAAACAATGGCGTTCTCTAATTATGAGCGCCAAACCGCAAATACTCTCAAACATAACAAAATATCAAAGTCGAAACCCTGTTAAGAAATTCCTTTTACAGAATTTCCTTAATAGAATTGGCTCATTAGTAAAACAACATAATATTATAGAAATTATCGACCTCGGATGTGGAGAAGGTTTTGTAATCAACCATCTAAAAAAAACACGACGCGCTTATCAATTCACTGGCGCCGATATCTCGCAAACAGCACTAGAACAAGCCAGAACACTTAACCCTAATGCAAACTTTCGGCAACTTAACATTAATGATTTGCACTCGCTTTACAAAGAACAGTTTGATCTAGCTCTCTGTTTGGAGGTCTTGGAACATCTGGAAAGGCCGGAAAAGGTTCTTGAAGAGATGGCTAAGCTTCGATGTCGGTATTTCATCATAAGTGTGCCCTGGGAGCCTTATTTTAATTTGCTCGCCAGGATCGCTGCCATATTTTCTTTTCGTGACCGCGTTAATCCTATGGAAAATCAGCACATTCAACATTTTAACCCCAAAAATCTTAGTCAATTAGTAGCCAACCATTTTTCAATTAAGAAATTAATTCGTCAATTCCCCTGGTTAATTGTTGTTGCAGAAAAAACAGTTTGATCCTATTTTCAATTAGGGTGGGAAATCAAGACAAACTACCTTTGCCAGTATCAACCCCCAAGCCTAAATTTGTGTTTGTAGATGTTTTTGATAGAATGTACTCAGATTTTGATTCATCGGTAATGCTTGGATTAAGTTCTGCAGATTGGGCCCTGTCATGCGACAGGGCTCCACTCAACCAACGGAAAAAGCGGCGTCCGCTTGCTTTTTCCGGGTTATCGTGGAGGGGTCGCGTAGTTGGTCCACCTGCCGTGTCGAATGACGCGGTCGCGCGGCTTTATGTATTACGTCTATATACTTCTACTTTCGAATGGGAATCTTTACACGGGTTTCACTGCTGATTTGAAAGCGAGGATAAAACAACATCAAGCTGGGAAGGCTAAGTCTACACAGAACAAAAGACCTGTAAAACTAATTCATTACGAAGTGTATATTAAGGAATCGGATGCCAGAAGAAGAGAAAAGTTTTTAAAAACAACAGAGGGGAAAAGGTTGCTAAGGATGCAAATAAAAGACTTACTTGAGGAAATAGATTACAGCCCTATCATTCGATAGGGCTCCACTCAACCAACGGAAAAAGCGGCGCTGCGCTTGCTTTTTCCGGGTTATCGTGGAGGGGTCGCGTAGTTGGTCCATCGCGCTTGCCTGGAAAGCAGGTGAGCTTCACAGCTCACGTGGGTTCGAATCCCACCCCCTCCGCCATCCTGCTACACCAAAGGTTTCGCAGCGATGGCACCCTGTTGCGCCAATGACTGTTGGCTGGCAGGGCTTCGCAGCGATGGCATAGCAAAAGCACCCTGATTCACCGCACTTGCTCAAGGATAGTTTTCCACTAATTTGTCCATCTATGTTTTATGTTTATATCCTAAGGAGCCTTAAAAATGAAAATAAGTTATATATTGGAGTTACAAGAAATAGAAGGAGACGGTTGAAACAGCACAACTCAGACACAAACACTAATAGTTATTCGGCAAAATTCAAACCTTGGGTTTTAGAGTGTTATATAGCCTTCAAAAATAAATATTTGGCAATTGAGTTAGAAAAATACTTAAAACAAGGATCTGGATTCGCATTTATGAAAAAAAGACTTTTACCGTAGGTGCTGCTAAGCTTCAGCGTAGCAGACCCACCCCCTCCGCCATGGTTCGACAAGCTCTCGATAGCGTGAGATTGTTGAACCTTTATGGGTTGCATTCGAACCCTGACGCAAGGCGGCAACGTGAGAGAGAAGAAATTTCATGCAATGAAATTTCTTCTAAGGCGAAACGTATACGTTTCGCCCATCCCACCCCCTCTGCCAATTGGGAAATGTCTTTGTTGGCTCGCCCTCGGAGTTTATCCGCCCACTTGGCGGAAGGGCTCGCCAGCCTATTTTAAGCGCAAATTGGAATTTTTATCTTTGTCCCGCACAGCGGGACGGCCAAAAGCGGGCTTCCCTCATTTTTAATTGGACTGTTTTCGTTATATTTGTTATCATATTTATGAAGGGTTAGATAAGCACCCATACTAATACTATCATACTTAGGAAACTATGAAAAGTCAAAACAATAATGAAACCATTGGGGATAAGATAAAACAGCTTAGAAATAAGCAAGGTTTAACGCAAGACGAATTGGCAAGAAAATCCGACCTTCCCTATACAACACTGACCAAGATTGAAACAAATGTTATCACTAAGCCGACTATTCAAACCGTCGTAAAAATTGCTAAGGGTTTAGGTGTGAGCCTCGATGATTTAATGAAATAAAACTATGGATTTTCAATTTCAACGACATAGGGTAGATAGAATTACAAGAGACAAAATTGCCTTTGAGTTAGAAATTGTAGCGAAAAAATTTAATTACAGGGAATTTACTTGTAGAGAGTTTAATACAGGTGCTTCTATCAAACATCAAACAGTTTTGCGTGAGTTTGGTAACTGGTCAAAAGCTATGGAATTTTTGAGAGATCATTTGTCCAAAAAAGATATAAAACTACAACCACGGCAAAAACCAAAAAGAAAAGATTACATACCCGATAGAGAAATATTTGATGAGATGGAAAGAATTTGGAAGAAGCTCGGGCATAGACCTTCAAAAATTGAGTGGGACTCAGCAAATTCCCGATTTAACTACAACACCGTTCGAAGACATTTTGACGGTTGGACAAATGCTTGTTTGAAATTTATCGAATATAAAATGGGTAAAGCGGTTTTGGTTGATGATGTAAAGGAAGATAGTGATAAAATTTCAACAATCAAGATAAAAGACCAGGAAGAAAGACGGGAAATACCGTTAAAATTACGTCTCAAGGTTTTACAAAGGGATAGTTTTCGATGCATATTGTGTGGTAAAAGTCCAGCTATAGACCCCGGCACAGTTTTGCATATTGATCATGTTATTCCATTTTCAAAAGGAGGAAAAACAATATTGAATAATCTGCGAACGCTTTGTGCTGAATGTAACTGGGGAAAGGGTGCAGACTAAAATTAAAATTTTTAATTATGAAAAAAATATTACAAGGTGAATTGCTAGTAAAACGAGCAAAACAATTAGGCATTGATATCCAAGGAGAACCTATATATCAAAGTGCTTCGGGAAGAAAAAGCATTGCTAATGAGTACGAATTACAACGGCGAGTCATAGAGGCAGAGCGAAGTATCAGAGAATCAAAATTGTGGTTAATTGCCTTGATTTCAGCGATAGCGTCAGTAGCCAGTGCTATTGTAGCCTTAATAGCAGTTTTGCAATAAAGAATTTGTCGCCAAACCGAAGCGTTGCTTCGGAGTTCCGCTAAAAGCGGAACGAAAAACTTGAAATCGTCCAATCCGAAAGGGTCGCTTCTCCCACTTCGCCAAGGCTACGAGGGACAGGTGCGGGCGGAAGGGGGGTCTGGGGGGAATCCTTCGGCAAGCTCAGGACAAGTTTCCGCCCGCCCCGTTACAAATTTTGGGCGAAATCTGTTCGAATTTTTTCGAACGCACACCGCCACCACGTACACTTAGTGAGTTCAAGCCATAAGGCGCAGAACGAACTTAGTGAACGTGAGTGCCACGTTCATTCTGAGCAAAGCGCCGTATGAATTCAGAGCCAGGCTGGGCCTGGACCCTTCAGCCAAAGGCGAATCTAGTACCATTGTCATTTCTAAATAGAACTTGTTTTTATGCAACAACTGCCTACTAAACTCAAAGATTACTTTCTAAAGGACATAAACCCAATTATTCGTTTTCTAATAATTTCGGATACTATTCTTATCGGCGCCGCAGGTCTGCTTGGACCCATTTTCGCAATCTTTATTGAAGAATTTATTCAAGGCGGCAATGAGACGATTGCCGGGACCGCAGCTGGTATTTATCTTTTCTCGAGAAGTATTTTGCAAATTCCAATTGCACGTCTCATAGATACAATACGAGGAGAAAGAGATGATTTCTGGTTTATGTTCATCTTTACATTTTTCGTAGCTATTATCCCACTCTTCTACCTTGTAATCAGTACACCCATACAACTCTACATTATTCAATTTGTACTCGGTCTCTGTACCGCATTTACATTTCCAGCGTATATGGCGATATTTACACGTCATATAGATAAAGGCAAAGAAGGAACCGAATGGGGCATATACTTTACCCTCACAGATCTAGCCGGTGCAGTCCTGGCCATAGTCGGTGGTTACGTAGCAGTCTCTGTTGGTTTCCCAGTTCTTATTATTGCATGCACAACATTATCGTTAATTGGGGCGCTATTATTAGGACCAATAAAACCATACATCAAAACAGCATCATCAAACTAGAAAATTTACCAACAAGGAAAGACTTGACTGCCCGCCAACAAACATCCAGTGTTTGACAAGGCTGTGAAATACAAGGAAATCATCAATATCAGCCAACCTTGAACATTGAAGTAAACTAACTAAACTTCCTATCGCTATGCAGCCTATACCTGATAAAGAACTTATTACAATACCCATCAAAGATAATGGTGAAAAACTTGTGAATATAAAAGACTGCTGCCCAAGAGTAGTTATTAGACTTGGTACATATATCAAGAAAGAGGGAAGGAA
>JAHISN010000032.1 GCA_018818265.1 Patescibacteria group bacterium
GTCAAGCGCACCCGCAAAGGGAGAATCTTTTATGGCTGTTCCGGTTATCCCAAGTGTAAATACGCCTCCTGGAAGAACCCACTTTTAGGAGAGAAGTAAAGAACCCCTTGGGGAAGCTATGCTTCGTAGATTTAGTCTTCATCACATTTGCTTTATGTGGTAGAATGCCTAACGATATGGCGAGAAAAATGAAAGACGATATTTCATTAAAAGAAATGCTTGCCGCGCGTGTTCATCTTGGGCATCGCGCTCGCAGGTGGAATCCTCGGATGAAACGGTATGTTTATACCAAGCAGGCCGGTATTCATATTATTGACTTGATACTCACAAGGAAGTGTTTGCGTGAGGCGCGTCAGTTTCTAAAAGAGACAGTGGAAAAAGGAGGAAAGCTCCTTTTATTGAGCACAAAGGTTCAAGCGCGTCAAGCAGTGAAGAAGTGGGCCGAAAAAGCCAATTGCTACTATCTTATTGAGCGCTGGCCAGGTGGGTTGCTGACTAACTTTGTGGAGGTACAGAGGGGTGTCGAGAGGTTACGTCAGATCAAAGAGTTGAAAGATTCGTCTAAATGGGAGGATTTATCTACTCGCCGACAATGTCAGATCACTAGAGAAATTCGGCGACAGAGCAGGCTCTTCGGTGGTATTGAAGGGATGGAGAAGCTACCGGAGGTTCTCTTTGTGGTTGACCCGAAAAGGGAGAAGAATGCAGTTAAAGAGGCGATAAAAACTGGTATTCCCGTGGTGGCAATCATTGACACAGATGCCAATCCTGATGTTATTGACTATCCTATTCCAGCGAATGACGATGCTTCGAGGTCAATTGATTTAATGCTGGGGCTGACTTTGGCAGAGTTGGTTGATGGAGATGTAGTTAATGAAGTTCGCCAGACACAGGCAGAAACGCCTGTTGGTAAGGTCTTAACCCGAGGAGGGCAAGAATCTAAAGGGTCAAAGAAATCAAAGGGAACGAGCGGTGATAAAGATCTGATTACAAGCAGCGCCTTGCCTCAGCGGGTTAAAGATGCTTTAACTAAGGCAGGGTACGACAAGTTAGGTGAGGTTAAAAAGCTGACTAAGGAAGAGTTGATGCAAGTGAAGGGAGTGGGAGAAAAGGCGGCGGAAGCAATAGTTGAAAGTTAAAAGCATGCCACGTGACGAAGTTTTACGTGGTGAAAAGTGTAAAGTGAAAGTTTTTAGTTGATTTGGGCTGGGGGGGGCGTAGTTTTGTTGAGGTATCGTGGTTGTTAGTAGAGTTGTTTGCAAATAGTTGATGAAGTGGTTAATGCAATAGTTAATGCGGTGGTTAATGAAGTGATTTAATGGTAATTCTGTTGTCTAGCCGCCTCTAACTACGGTCTAACTGATTAATTGCTCATTAACCCATTAACAACTCATTAACTCATTAACTCATTAACTTATTAACTTAATTTAACGCAATAACTTTATGCCAGAAATTACTCTCGATCAAATTAAACAGCTTCGAGCCGAAACCTCTGCGGGTGTGATGGATGTTAAGCGTGCTCTGCAGGAGTCTTCGGGAGATGTAGAGAAAGCAAGAAAGATTTTGCAGGAGCAAGGAATTGCTGGTGCGGCCAAGAGAAGTGGGCGGGAAGTTTTGGCAGGGTTAGTTCATGCCTATATTCACGGAAGCGGCACCATGGGGGCCTTGGTAGAAATAAATTGTGAAACTGATTTTGTGGCACGGACAGATGAGTTCAAGAACTTGGCTCATGAGGTGGCGATGCAAGTGACAGCGATGGGGCCAAAATCAGTTGAGGAGCTTCTTGGTCAGGAATGTATCAAAGACCCTGGCAAAAAAGTTAGCGAGCTGATTAAAGCGGTTATTGCTAAAACCGGTGAAAACATTGTTGTCCGTCGTGTCACACGTTATGCTATCAACGATTCTTTCTGATACCCAGGATAAACTTTATCGCGAGGTGCAAGAGTTTAAGAGTGAAATTGCTGTTATTAGGACTGGGAGGGTTACCCCAGCCTTAGTGGAAAATGTGAGGGTTGAAGCTTATGGGTCCCGCCTTGTGATTAAAGAGTTGGCAACGATTAGTGTTCCTGAGGCTAACCTTATTATTATTTCCCCATGGGATAGTCAGGTTTTAGAAAACATTGTAGCTGGCATCCGGTCGGCCAACTTGGGCTTTAATCCGGTGGTGGATGGTGAGGTTATTAAAATTCCTGTTCCTCGCCTTTCTGAAGAGCGCCGGCTGGAGATGATCAAGAAGGTTGGTGAAATTGCCGAAGGAGCTAAAATTAGTGTTCGCCAAGTCCGGCATGAAAAAATTAAATCTGCCGAGGAGATGGAGGTAAAAGGACTGGTTTCTGAAGATGATTTATTTTCGTTTAAAGAGGGAATACAGAAAAAAATTAAAGAGACAAATGTGAAGATAGAAGAGTTACGGGAGAGAAAAGAAGAGGAGTTAAAGGGATGAGTTGTGGTTTATGGGTAGTTAATGTGAAAGTTAATGTAGCAGTCAATGAATGGTTAATGTAGTGGCTGAGACGATTGGGTTACTGTACTGAAAAACTTTAGTTTGTTATCTTGTTATTTCAAGTTTTGTGCTTTTAATCATCCAGTCATGCAACTATGTAACTCGTAACTATTCGACAAGTTTCCTATGCTTACTATTGTCACTTTTATTATCCTTATCTCATTTCTCGTTTTGATTCATGAACTTGGTCATTTTGTTATAGCTAAATTGTCGGGAGTAAGAGTAGAAGAATTTGGAATTGGTTTGCCGCCGCGAATATTTGGTGTTAGACGAGGAGAGACGGTGTATTCTATAAACTTACTCCCCATTGGTGGGTTTGTACGTCTTTTGGGGGAAGATTCTTCAGATGTGGCTATGAGTGATCCGCGTGCCTTTTGTAATCGTCCACATTTGCAGCAGGCGGGCATTTTAACGGCTGGAGTATTTATGAACTTTATACTTGGTGTGTTTTTGCTTACTATTGTTTTTGCTCGATGGGGGGTGCCGGGGATTGGTGCAGTTTTGCAAATTGATGAAGTATTATCTAACTCGCCAGCTAGTGAAGTGAATTTAGAAATAGGCGAAGAGATTGAAGCTTTTGCCGTGATCGGGAGTGAAGAGTTTGTAAAAGTGGATATGGAAGGCAATATTTTGAGTTTCTTTGAAGAAAATTTAGGTCAGGAAGTGGAGTTGAGGGTGTATAGTAAGGCAGGTGAAAGCGGAGCGTCTTCAAGAATAGTTAGGGTGCGCCTGAGGGATGAAGTTAAAGAGGGTGAGGGAATATTGGGGATTGGTTTCACTATGGTGCCGCATGTGGAATATTCACAAGTGGGTTTGTTTAGAGCTCCGGTAGTGGCTATAGCTAAGACGGGAGAGATGATGGGAACATTTCTAAAGAGTATTGGTGATTTATTTGGTCGTTTCTTCCGGATACAACAAGTACCCGAAGGTGTAGTAGGGCCGGTGGGCATTGCGCGTATTACTGGCCAGGTTGTGCGTGAGGGCTGGGATTCCCTGCTATATTTTGTGGCAATTTTAAGCATTAGTTTGGCCGCGTTTAATATTTTACCTTTGCCGGCACTGGATGGTGGGAGACTGGTGATGGTCTTGGGGGAGTTTATTACCGGACGCAGTGTAAAGGCTAATGTTCAGCAATGGGTGAATATTGCAGGCTTGGTCTTTTTGTTCCTTTTAATGGGCTGGGTGACGGTATGGGATGTGATGAAGATATTTTAATACAAAAAGTTGATAGACTGCTCATTTACGATAGCAGTCTGACGATTGGCTATAGTTACAGTTAATAATCTTCCTTGCTAAATTCTCCCTTTCACGAGTATAATTGGGGTTGATGGTTGATTCAGAGTGTGTCTTTTGCAGAATTGCTTCCCATGAGACGGAAGCAAAAATAGAGTATGAGGATGATGAGTGGCTCGTTTTTCACGATAACGCCCCCTCAGCACCCGTGCATCTTCTAATTGTTCCTAAGAAGCATTTCTGTTGGTGGGAAGGTTTGGCTTCTGAGCGGGGAAAGCTTGGTAAAATGTTTGAGATAGCTGTGAAAGTGGCGGAGGAAATGCAGATTAAGGACAGTGGTTTTAAGTTGGTGATGAATGGAGGTGAGGGTGCGGGGCAGGTAGTAAATCATTTTCATGTGCACCTATTAGGGGGGTGGAGGGAGAAAATTAAAAGTTGAAGGATAAAAGTTTATTTATTTGGCCACGAGTATCCTGATGTCCATCGAGATCACGTGGTTTAATTCAATTAAGTAAAAAGTGGGTTTAAACCGGAAAGTTTTTTACTCATTGAGTCCGCTGTCGCCCTACGGGCTATGGCGGACTAATTCAGTCATCGAAATTGCAGTAGCAATTTCTGGCTCTCATTAAGGAGGTGTTCAAATGTGGCGGAAAATAATGAAAAAAACAAACAGGATGTGTCCCGTGGCCGCGAACAGGCAAGCCGTGGAGATGTGGGATTGCCACAAGGGCAAGGCCAGGCATCTTTACCCGATGATTCTAATGTAACTGTGGCGGCTAAGCCGGGAGAATCAGCAGGAAGCCTTATTAGGCGATTCCGTTATAGGGTTAGGGAGGTTGGGCTTATGGAGCGTCTCGAGAAACTGCGTTTTTATGAGAAACCGTCCCAAAGAAAGAAGTATGAAAAGAA
>JAHISN010000033.1 GCA_018818265.1 Patescibacteria group bacterium
AATATTTCTTAGTCGCAGTACTTTTCTACTTGTTTTCCAGGCGATGGGTTTCGTTTAAAACTAATTTTCTATATAGGCCTGACTTCTGTCGCTTATTGTCACTGTCAAAAGTCAACAGGGGCGACCTTTATTGTAAGAATGGCAAGAAACGGGTTTTAGATCTGGCCCGTGAGGCATTTCCTTTCGGGGCAGCGCTTTTCTTTAGTCTTTTGATTTCTAAGATTGACACGTTATTGCTTTCGATAATGCCACAAGCAGGTATTAGCCAGGCAGAAGCGGTGGGACATTATAATTTGGGGTTTAAACTCTTTGAATTTGTTCTCGCTGTACCGGTATTTTTTATGAATGTTGTTTATCCGCTTTTAGTTAAGAATCTAGCTACTAGTAAAGAATTCTTTGTGGCAACGATAAAAAAAAGCTTTCTCATTCTATTTAATATGGCAGTGTGGGGAAGTGTTGTACTCTACATAACGGCACCATATTTAATCAAAATTTTTGCCAAAGATATTGATATCGGGCCTGCCGTACAAGTTTTGCGTAATATGACTTTGTTTACTCCGGTTTTCTTTATTACCGCGCTGTTAATGTGGGTACTAGTGGTCTTTAAAAAGCAAAAAGCGCTTATTGGCATTTATGTCAGTGCTTTTGTTTTTTCACTAACTTTGAATTATCTTTTCATTCCCCACTATTCATATCTAGCTCCGTCGGTTATCAAGGGCTTTACCGAAATACTCATCTTAATTCAATTGACTGTAGTTAGTTTAAGGTGTTGGAGGACGCGCTTGACAGACTTGACAGACTGTGATAACATATGCCTATAAGTTTTCGAGTTGCTAGCTGCCTTCTAATTTCTGCCCCATTTTAGAGCATTTACGGAATTTTTTACTATGAGAAATACATTCGCCCGACTACTAATTTTAATCTGCTTAGTGGGATTAACCGGTTTATCTTTCACTCGTTTACCTGTGACGAGTAAGCAGGTATGGGCTTGTGTGCCGACACCTACGCCCACACCCACACCTACGCCCACACCCACACCTACACCCACACCTACACCTACACCTACACCTACACCTACACCTACACCTACACCTACACCTACGCCCACACCTACGCCGACGCCGACACCTACACCTACACCTACGCCTACGCCTACGCCTACGCCTACGCCTACGCCTACGCCGACGACACCGACACCTACGCCTACGCCTACGCCCACGCCTACGCCTACGCCGACACCGACACCTACTGTAGAGGAGCCTGCGCCAGAAGATGAGGGGGAGGTTTTGGGCGCCGAAGCTCTGCCCGATACCGGCTCGGGGATGACCGCGGGTATTCTTGCTGGACTAGGTATCATGGCCTGCGGCGGACTTTGTATTATTAAAGGTCTCTTTCACTCTCTTTTAGCTACTGCCAATATGACTGTAAGGAGTTTTGGTAAGTAATTCCTCCTTGTTCCAATCTACAGCCTGCAATCCACAGCCCATTATTGTATAATTAAACCCGAATGAATAGATACTTAATTGAAGGTGGCATCCCTCTGCACGGTGAATACACTGTTTCCGGGGCGAAAAATGCAGCGCTAAAACTGCTAATAGCGTCGTTATTGACGTCTGAACCGGTGACCATTAAGAATGTCCCACGTATTAGCGATACTGAGGCCATACTGGAGATTTTGCAGTTTCTGGGAGCGAAAACACAGTGGCGTGGGCAAAATGAAGTTGTGGTTGAGGCAAAGAAAATTAATGGCAAGGCTATTCCTCTAGAATTGGCCAGTAAATGCCGGGCTAGTGTCTTGGTTTTGGGTGCGCTTACGGCGCGTTGTCACGAAGCGGTGGTCCCGGGTCCTTGTGGGGAAAAAGTTGATAGCCGACCTGTAGACCGCCACATCGATGCCCTACGCCAGCTGGGAGTAGATGTTATTGCGGAAGGAAGTTTTTTTCATGCCCGAGGTGGGGTTCAGGGGGGAGTTATCGAGTTTGCAAAAAACACTCATACGGGCACGGAGAATGTTCTGATTGCTTCTGTTTTTACTCAGGGAGAAGTGATAATTAAAAATGCTGCTGACGAACCGGAAATTGATAATTTAATTATGCTTCTTAATGCCATGGGCGCACAAATTAAACGTACACAGCCGCGGGAAATCCGAATTAATGGAGTGGAAAAGCTTCATGCGGCCAAAGCTACAGTGATGGGAGATCGTATCGAAGCCGTAACCATAGCAGTTGCAACTGCTATTACACGTGGTGAGGTTCAGATTAAAGGAATATTGCCCGAGTATTTGACGGCCGCTTTTTCTAAACTGCAGGAAATCGGAGTTAATTTTAAGGTCAGCCAGGACAAACTTCTCGTGTGGGTAACACCAGAAACGAGGTTTAATCCGGTGGGAATTGAATCGCATCCTTATCCGGGGTTCATGACTGACTGGCTGCCTCTTTTTGCCGCTTTGCTAACTCAAGCAGAGGGAGAGTCGGTTTTGCACGAAACAATTTATCCCAGCCGGTTTGCATATATAAAGCATTTGAAAAGGATGGGAGCGGAGATTCATCTTTTTAATCCGACGGTAGGAAATGCTAATGAGTTTTATAACTTTAATCCCGAAGATAATCAGCCAGAGTACTTTCATGCCGCTAGGATCTTTGGCCCTGTGCCGCTTATGGGAACAAAGCTCGAGGCTGATAGTATACGTGCCGCCGCGGCTTTAGTGATTGCTGCCCTTGCGGCTAAAGGTCCCAGCGAACTAATTGGCGTAGAGTATATTGAGAGAGGGTATGAGGATCTGGTTGGTAAGTTCAAAAAGCTAGGAGCGAAAATAGAGGTTGTTGGGGAAGAACCATTGACCACTGACAACTGACCTTTGCCCATCTTCCCACGTTAATCCGCCAGGGGCGGATTTTACTCGTGGATTTCCTAAAAATGAGCAGTATTGTTTAATTGCTCAAGTTTGGAGGGCTATGGATTCTATGCTTGCTTAGACTTGGCTTGTGATGATGGGTATATAAGCACGAAGGAACACGAGTACTTTTTAGATAAAAGTAAAGAATTGGCAAATCAACTAACAGCTTTCCGAAGAACAGTTCTCAAAAGTTAAAGGGCAAGTGTTTCTTGTCATATGTCAAATGTTACATGTCAAAAGTCAGAGATCAATTATTGAACAAATTAACGGCCTTCCTCGCCTCCCTTTGTTTCCGTTTCCCTAGTCGAAGTCTGACTTTAGTTGGGGTTGCCGGTAGTGAAGGGCGAGTAGAAACAGCTGAGTATATCTATTCTATTCTGCGGCAAACCGGGCAAGACGTGGGTATTATTACCTCTCGTCGGCAGGCGAGAAATGAAGAAGAAGTTGCTTATTATCTGCGTATAAAGGTTGATCGGCCCAAGCCGTTTAAACTGCAGCGTCTCCTCCGCGAATTAGTTTACCGAGGGTGTACGTTTGTTATTTTGGAAGTGCTGACCGAAGCTTTAGCTGATGGACGTATGTGCGGAATGCAGTTTAAAGTAGCAGTCCTGGCAAGTCTTGGGCACCATCACCACCTCAGTCGCCATGTTGATTCTTTAACTCGAGAGAATGGGCTTCGTGCTCAATGCCGTCTGTTTCGCAAAACCCCGTTAGTTATTTTGAACAAGGACGCTCTTGACTGTGCTTTTCTTACCCGCATAGCCTGTGGAGAAAGAATTACCTACGGAATACATAATGAGGCGCAGATTAAAGCTTTAAAGGTTCAATCTGGTGATTGGGGAACTTTTTTCTATTTCATCAACAAAGATTCTGTTTGGCGGAGTCAATTATCTTTTGACCGCAGTATTAAATTAAAACAACAGGATACTAATTTGATACCTTGCGCTCTTGCGGCTGTGGGAACAGCAGTCGCTCTTAGCATTCCCGAATTTCGTATTAAGAAAGGCTTGGAAACAGCGCGCGATTTAAGATAGGCGGACAGGCTAGCCGCTCCGTTATTTCTAGCATAGATAGACGTGGGTTATTGAGATATCAAACCCTTAATGACCACACTAACCCCACTAACTACTCATCAACCACCACATTAACCATTTATTAACAATTCATTAACTATTCTTTTCTCCTATACACCTTCACAAACCCAAATACCAACAATCCTATCGGGGCACCCAGAATATTCGCATATTTTACCTGCTGTTTAACAGCACTGGAGATTTCTTTAATTGGTCTAAATGTTTGGCCTTTGGCGCGGATTTCCGTTAGTCCTGTTTCGGCGGCCAGATAGTCAATCATATTGGCCAGGAAGACATAGTTTCCCTGCTGTCCGCGGACAAAACGTTCCTGCGCGAAACTGGCATCACCAACAACTATTAGCCGCGCAGATGCACCCTGCTGTTTATAGTCATCGGAGCTAGCATCTTCCGGCAAATCTTTACCTTTAAAATAGCTGTTGAATGCTCCTTCTAGAAGTACTGCCAGGGTTTGAGGACTAACCTCTTTGGGGACACTGAATTCCTGAGTGGGATCTAAATCAAAAGTATCTTTCTGCGTCCATGAGCGCGAACTGGTTTGGGCCAAAGTAATGGCGCTAATGCCTTCCGGCACCTGCACGGTAACCGACGAAGACCAGGGGAAAAGAATATTCTCCAAGCGGTTTGTAATAACTGAATCTGCACTCAATCCATTACCCGTTACTTTAGGCCAAAACGGATAGGCAACGAAAAAGGAACTGCGTCCGTCGGAAAAGTTGGCCAGCTCATTAACAGTGTCTAAAATTAAGTCGTTATTGATAGCGGCTCCGTAATGACCAAAAAACTCACCTAGTTTGTGCTCCGTAGGAGCCGCTTGCAGACCAGCCTCAACATTAGCGCCTTCCAGTAAAGCCAATACCGACTTGCCTTTCATCAAGAACTGATCCAATTGAAACTTTTCTTTGTCGGAAAGTTCTTTTTGCGGGTCGACAATAATCAGAGCTGTGGTTTTTCCTCTTAATTCTTCATCGCTGGCCCAATCTTCCAAAGAGCTTTCCTGCACTGTGTAAAGTTGGCGCAGAGCCGCGGCGGTTGAGGCTAAATCCTCGGTTATACTTTTTTCGTCATGCCCAGTAATAAAAACCAGCATTGGTTTTTCTTCTCGAGTTAAACTGGTGATAGCTAGGGAGATTTGATACTCCAGGTTACTGGTGTCTTCAATAAACGAGAGGGTTTCACTACGATCAACATATATAATTGCTAAACCAAAATAGCCTTGACTGACTTCCAGCTTTTCTTGACTAATATCGCTAAATTGAATAGGGTAAATACCTAGAGAATTTGCTTTTTGTGCCGCCCCGTCATCGGCAGAAGGATCAAAATATTCCACTTTGAGCTTGTTAGGAGCCGAACTTTGATATTCCCAAAGTAAATCTCTAACCTGTTGAACTGTGGGGCTAAACTGCGCTGGTAGTTTTTGGGAAACAAAAACTTTTATAGTGACTAGATCGTCTATATTGCGAACTAATTCCTTACTGGCTTTTGATAGAGAGAACCGCTGATTAGCAGTAACATCAAGTCTTATTGGGAACAGGGTAAGGAGATAGTTGACTGTTATGACAACCCCAACGATGAGTATTAGCGTAACGGTTTGATTGAGTTGCAGTTGAGATTTCTTAAACATAGTTTTTTAATGACAAATGCCAAATTTCAAATGCCAAATAAATATCAAAATCCAAATGTCAAACAAAAATGACCTTTTCAGTTACGGGTGAATTTGACATTGGGTATTAGGATTTTGTTTGACATTAGACATTAGACATTACTTAGATCTTTCTACGTTGAAATAGATTAGTAACCCACTTAAGGAAACAAAGTAAACCAAATCCCGCAAGTCAACCACTCCCTTCGCCATACTCTCAAAGTGCGTGAGGGCGCTAACATAACGGAAGATAGATTCTAGATAAGATGGAAGCCGCTCCAAGAAGAATCCCGCGCCGGTAATGTAAAGCATAAAACAAATTCCTGCCGTTATTGTAAAACTAACAATTTGGCTATCGGTATTCGATGAGACTAGAAGTCCCGCGCTCATATATAGCGTTCCAAGCAGTATAGCCGCAAGATAACCGGTGATAATCGGACCCCATTCGGGCTGGCCTAGAATGGTTAGGGTAATCGGGATGGTGGCCGTCAGCGCTAAACCCAAGAGCACAACTAACATCCCGCCGGCAAATTTACCCAAAACGATTTCCAGTTTTGTCAGCGGTAGAGTAAAAAGAATTTCTATTGTCTTGGTGCGTTTTTCCTCGGCATACGAAGTCATACTTAAAGCAGGGATCAAAAATAGATAAACCAAAGGGATATTTTGAAAAAACAATCGCATATTTACCTGTCCCACTAAAAAGAAGTTTGTGAAATAAAGCCAATTAACAATGACTACAAACACCGCCAAGCTGACATAAGCTGTGGGGGAGTGGAAGAAGAAAGCAAGTTCCTTGCGGATTATAGGTTTTAGTCTGTTAAACATATTTAAGAGGTTCAAAAGAATTCTTCGAATTATATAATGACAAATGACTAATGACAAATGCCTGCCTCGCCGGCTGGCGGGTCAAACAAAATCCTAATGTCTAATGTCAAATTATTTCTTATTTTTCTTACTACTTTCGATAATCGAAGAAAATATAAGTGTCAACTCATGAGCTTCTTTCCATAGCACACGACATTCTCCTGTTAGATGCGGACACGCCCGCGCGATCATACGTGCCCAGTAGGTTGTTTCCTTTGCTTCTTTTTTGCATAAAGCTATTTTGTGCCTAAAATCTCTTTTAGATTCGGCACAGTCAGCCTCCATGTACAATGCTCCTATGGCTGTACCTGCACGTACAAATTGTTCGATTATCGAAATTGTGGTGGTGCTTTTGGGTATTTTCCTAGAAAAATCAATTATAAATTCTCCAAACTTACTGGTTCTTTCCACAAGGTCATATTTTTTGTCATTTGGATTTTGACATTTGTTTGTCATTAGGCATTTGACATTTGTCATTGAGGGAACTTCCCAATGTTAATTCCCTAAACACCTCTTCCATACTCTTGTTCACATCGGTAGTCAATTCTTTTACCGTGCCGTTACCGACAATACGACCTTTATCAATAATAATCACCCTGTCGCAGGTAGCTTCAACTTCCGATAAAATGTGTGTGGAAAGGATTACGGTTTTCTCTTTGCCTAACTCTTTAATAAGACTGCGGATTTCTGCAATTTGGTTGGGATCCAGACCAGAAGTAGGTTCGTCTAAAATCAGAATCATTGGGTCATGCAGCATCGTTGCGGCTAAACCAACTCTCTGGCGATATCCTCTGGAAAGCTGGCTAATGCTTTTGTCTATAATTTCGTTGATACCGCAAACGCGAGTGAGTTTTTTAAAGCCATCATCGGTAGTTACTTCTCGCGCGGCGGCAATAAAGTTAAGATATTCACGTGCGGTGAAGTAAGTATAAAGGGGATTATCTTCGGGTAGATAGCCGATGCGCTTCTTGATTTCGACTGGTTTAATCTCCACACTCATATTGTCCACTATGACGGAACCCGAATCGGGTGCTAGAAAGCCGGTAATTAAACGCATAGTCGTTGTTTTCCCTGCTCCGTTAGGACCCAAGAAGCCTAAAACTTCTCCCTGTTTAACTTTTAGGGAAATATTATCTACGGCGATTGTATTGTTGAATTTTTTAGTTACTTCTTTAAGTTCAATCATAACTATCATTTCAGAAGTCTACCAACAAACCATATTTTTTTCAACAACTGCCGTTGATTGCCTAGTAATCTATGATAAAATACTTGTCTGCTATGCCAAAACAAATCTCTATTCATGGGGCGCGCGAGCACAATTTAAAAAATATTTCTTTAGATATTCCCAAAGAAAAGTTAGTTGTTTTTACCGGCATTTCCGGCAGTGGTAAATCATCTCTGGCTTTTGACACTATTTATGCTGAAGGGCAAAGACGCTATGTAGAATCGCTGTCATCCTATGCCCGCCAGTTTTTAGGTGTGATGGACAAGCCGGACGTTGATCAGATAGAGGGTTTGTCTCCGGCAATCTCAATTAGCCAAAAAGCCATTTCCCATAATCCCCGTTCCACAGTGGGTACGGTGACAGAGATCTACGACTTCTTAAGATTGCTTTTCGCCCGCATTGGCCATCCTCATTGTCCTCAGTGCGGCCGTGAAATTCAAACGCAATCTGCTCAGCAAATAGTCGAAAGCGTAAAAGAACTGATCCGAAATGAATTAAAGAAGCCAGTAAATAAGAAACGTGGTGTCCGCATGTTTATTGTAGCGCCTCTAGTTAAAGACCGTAAGGGAGAATACGCGGGACTCTTAGATGATCTTAAGCGCCGAGGTTATACTTATGCTCGGATTGACGGCCAAATAATGGCATTGTCCGATGATTTATATTTGATTCGCACTAATCGTCACACGATTGAGGCAATAGTAGATAGGCTTGTGGTTGGTAGGAACAGTCTTGATGAGTTAAACGTCCGTCTGGCAGATTCTGTGGAAAAGGCGCTTAAACTTGGCAGCGGGATTCTTACAGCTGTGATAATTGATGATGAATCGTTTGATTTTCCGGAGCGGCCCAAAAGGATGTGCGACCATCTCTTTTCTGAACTTTTTGCTTGTCCGAAGTGTAATATTTCTCTGCCAGTGATGGAGCCGCGCTCCTTCTCCTTTAATTCCCCTCACGGGGCTTGTCCCGTTTGCAATGGTCTAGGGGTGAAATTGGAGGTGGATCCAAAGAAAGTTTACAATCCCGATTTAAGTGTTAGCGAAGGTGGTATTTTCCCGTGGTCAAGCATCGGTAATGGAGATAGTTGGCAGAGCCAAATTGTTCAAACTGTAGCCAGTAGGCTTAAGTTTTCCTTGGACGAGCCGATTAAGAATTTAGCAGAGAAAGCGCTGGAAATACTGTTATTTGGCGCTGGGGATCAGATTTTTGCCGTACGGTCTTATAGTAAGACGGGGCATAAACGTGAATATCAGACGAAGTTTGAAGGCGTGGTGCGAAATATGGAACGCAGATATGAGCAGACGGAGTCGGAAAACATTCGCAACTGGATTAAAAAGTTTATGAAAGAAATCGCGTGTCCTGAGTGCCAAGGAGCACGGCTGAAGCCTGTGGTGCTATCGGTTACTATAAGCCAGAAAAATATTGCTGAGGTTTCTGCAATGTCGATTCGGAACTTTGATAATTGGCTGGAGCTTTTAGGTAATGGGAGACCAAGTGTTAGCGGGGTGAGCCAAATTATAGAGGAGAAGGCTGTTTTTAGCTTGTCCCAGCGTGAGCGGGAGATTGCCAAGCCAATCTTGAAAGAGCTCGAAAGCCGCATAAAATTTCTAGAAAGCGTCGGGTTAAATTATCTGACTTTGGATCGGACAGCTTGCACTCTCTCTTCAGGCGAGGCCCAGAGAATTAGGTTGGCTTCGCAAATTGGTTCGGGCTTGTCCGGAGTTTTGTATGTTTTAGATGAGCCGAGTGTCGGTTTGCATTATCGTGACCACGAAAGGTTACTTAACACATTAACCCGCCTTAGAGACCTGGGCAACACGGTTATTGTTGTTGAGCATGATCCGCAGACGATAAGAAAAGCCGACTGGCTTGTAGATTTTGGTCCCTTGGCCGGGGAAAAGGGTGGGGAGGTTATTATTAGTGGTACTCTGGAGGAAGTTATCACTTGTAAAGAATCTCTCACCGGGCAGTATCTTTCGGGCAAAAAGCAAATTAAGTCCTCGCAGTACAGGTCAAATGAGTCCTATTTGGCTAATGAAGCTAATGAAGCTAGTGAAGCTAATAAGCTAATTCTTCTCGGCTGTCAACAGCACAATCTTAAAGACATTGACGTATCTTTCCCCTTGGGAAAGTTCATCTGTGTTACCGGAGTGTCTGGTAGTGGTAAGTCAACACTGGTTATGGACACCCTTTACAGGCGATTAGCGCTGGTATTTTACCAAACACAGGAGGTTCCTGGGGTGCACAGAGGTATTGAGGGATTGGAAAAAATTAGTAGAGTTATCAATATTAATCAATCTCCTATCGGGAGGACACCGCGATCTAATCCAGCTACTTACACGGGGGCATTTACTTTTATTCGCGAACTTTTTACTCGTACGCCAGAAGCGCGCGCGCGGGGGTATCAAAAAGGCCGTTTTTCTTTTAATGTTAAAGGTGGGCGATGTGAAAATTGCAGAGGTGACGGTTTAATTAGAATTGAGATGCAGTTTCTGTCTGATGTTTATGTAGAGTGTGAGGTTTGTCAAGGTCAGCGCTATAACCGCGAAACGCTTGAGATTTGCTACAAAAATAAAAACATTGCCGAGGTTTTGAATATGTCGGTGGAGTCGGCAATGGATTTTTTTCAGAACATTCCTCAGATCAAGCAGAAGCTTATAACTATGACGCGCGTGGGGTTAGGATATATCCGCTTGGGACAACCGGCTCCGACCTTGTCTGGCGGTGAAGCTCAGCGTATTAAATTAGCTAAAGAGCTTTCTAAAAGTTCCCGCTCGTCTCATCAGCTGTATATTCTGGACGAGCCGACAACAGGATTGCACTCTTACGATATAGAAAA
>JAHISN010000034.1 GCA_018818265.1 Patescibacteria group bacterium
CAAGACATCAACCACTGCTTCCTGAAAGGAGGCGGCCAAATCGCTGACTGTTTTGGGAGTTTCAAGAAGTTCGGGGTGTTTTTTTAGTCGGTAATATAGAGAAGTTTTAAGACCGGAGAATGAAAATTCCAGATTGTCTTCTTTAAGCATTGGGCGAGGGAGATCGAAAGCTTCAGGGTCGCCCGCGTTGGCGGCCCTTTCAATTGCTGGCCCGCCGGGATAACCTAAATTGAGCATCTTTGCGGTCTTATCAAAAGCTTCGCCAGCGGCATCATCGCGGGTTCCGCCTAACCATTTGATATTGCCGTGAGCCTTCATTAAGACCAATTCTGTATGCCCCCCGGAGATGATTAGACCTAGAGAGGGAAAGGGGGGAAGGCACTTGCTTCCTTCAGAGAAGCTGGAGTTGAGCATATTGTCCCGGGGTAACAAACTGAAGTTTGTCAGTTCAGGCCCTTCGGAATGTGGGTCTTTGTTGTTCAGCCAGTTAGCATAAAGATGCGCGACGAGATGATTAACTGGGACCAGAGGCTTTTTAAGTATATAGCTTAGGGTTTTGGCAGTTTCTACTCCCACGACTAGTGAACCAATAAGTCCGGGGTGCGTGGTTACCGCCACCGCGTCAATCTGATTCCAAGGTGATGGGGGCGGCCCCTTACAGGGGCCGCCCCCATGGACAGTGCTAGTTTGATTAGAACTTCCTTGACTGAATGCTTGCTTCAGAGCAGCATCAATCACTGGCAAAATACATTTAATTTGTTCGCGCGCGGCGACCTCAGGGACAATCCCGCCTGTTTTTATGTGCAGATTTTCTGATGAGGCGATTATATTGGATAGAATATCCGTGCCGTTTTTTACTACGGCCGCGGCTGTTTCATCGCAGGAGGTTTCTATTCCGAGAATGCGAAAATTAGCTTCATTAGCTTTTAGTTTCATTAGCTTATTAGAGAGATGAATAAAGAATTATGGATAATAGAGTAGTTCCATGGTTATTAAACCCTAATTCATAATTCAATCTTTTCACACCGTTACCAAGGAAAGAATTCTTATCAGGAAAATCAATCCTAATAGAGAAGTGATTGCGGTGCCGGACATTAGAATTTGTGCTAAAAGCTTTTCCCGATGGAAAAAGCGCCAGGCCAGAATAGTGTTGAGAACAAAAACACCGCCACAACAAGCCGGAATGAGCCATAACTGTGTGGCACTGCCAAGTTGTTCTAATCCCCAGGGTTCAAAATAAAATAGAGGCACTTGATGTGGAAGCGCCGCTCGGTTCAGGAAGATCAGCCAGAACATTAGCTGGACGAGAACAAGGGATATTAGTATGGCAAGGATAGAAAAGCGATTTTGAAGCATGGGAATCAGCTAGATAGTTGTCAGTGATTAGTGATTGGTGATCAGTTCCACCAGCGTGGTAATTATCAGAAAGGCGCCCTGATCTTGAAAAAAGCCCGTGCATTATTATCAGTTTGTGTTTCAACTTCTTCTACGCTTACATTTTTCAACTCTGCAATTTTCTCTACTACATATTTTACCATCCATGGTTCGCATCGTTGACCGCGGTAAGGTTCGGGGGCTAAAAACGGCGCATCAGTTTCCACCATTATCTTATCAAGTGGCACAAACTTTGCGGCTTCTTGAATTGTACGAGCGTTTTTAAAAGTGACAATACCAGTAAAGGAAACAAGATAACCAGCATCAAGAACCTTCTGTGCCCATTCTTTGTTATAGGAAAAGCAGTGAAAGACAGCTTGCGGTGCTTTTGATTCTTGGAGTATACCAAGTGTTTCTTCGATAGCGTCGCGGGAATGAATAACAAGCGGCAGATTGAACTCTTTGGCTAGAACAATATGGGCCTTGAAAAGCGCTCCTTGCTCGGCCTTAGTTCTATCCTTTTCTCCAGGTGGGGCTTGCCCCGTACCGTTCTGGTTCGGGGCTTTTGAATAGTCCAGCCCCGTTTCGCCGATAGCTACGATTTGATCCGACATTTGCATTAATTCTCTTAATTTTTCAACCTGATACTCTATCCCGTCTTCGTTGCCAGCGGTTTCTGGGGAGGAGCGTTTTGGTTCAGTGTCATGAGGGTGAATTCCCACTGCGGCGTATATTTTTCCATACTTTCTTGAGAGCGCGATTGTTTTCTGGCTGGCCTCAAGTCCTGAACCTACATTCACTAAAACATCTAACTCCCGCAAAGTTTTCTCAATAACCTCTTTCTGGTCGTTGTTGAATTGATTAAAGTCGAGATGACAGTGAGTGTCTATCATGAAAATCAGCAGTTAGCTTTCAACAGTCAGCCTTCAGTTTAAAAAGATTAGGGGGGCTAGGGAGCAATTATATCCATAATTACCTGGGGGATGCAATTAAGAAGGTCAGAAGCCATAAATCCGGGACCCAGCTGAGCGGCGGCAAGATCTCCTGCGGCGCCGTTAATATAGGCGGCGCCGGAGGCGGCGGCGAATTCTTCAACTCCTCGCGCCAGCAAGCTGGCAAAAATACCCGCTAGAGTATCGCCAGTGCCGCCAACGGTCATAAATGGGTTGCCGGTCTCGTTGATAACTGTTTGCTGTCCGTCGCTGATAATGTCATTTTGGCCTTTAAGGATAATGGTGCTAGTCAGTTCAATTGCCCACTTCTTGACCAATTCAGTGAGGGCATTAAAGTCATGCGGGGGTGTTTCCTCGGTAAGAATTTGGAACTCGTAGATGTGTGGGGTTAATACGAATTTCTTTTCTTTTAAGAGATGGTGATGTCCCACCACAGCATAAATAGCGTCGGCATCCAGCACAATTGGCAAATGTTCAGTCTTGAGAATTTCACGGACTAGGTTTTGTGTTTCGTCTCTGCGCCCAATTCCTCCGCCAATCAAAACGGCCGTTTTCCCTTGGATTAATTCATCAATTTCGTTTAAATGCGAGAGATTAAGCCAGTCTCCTTCTAGGGGATAGGTTATTAGATCAGGAGAAAACGAGGCCGCGATATCTGCCGCACGGCGCGGCGCGGCGATGGTAACCATATCCACCCCGACCTTATAAGCCGCCAAGGCGTTAAAAGCTGGGGAACCGGAATATAATTTTGAGCCTCCAATGACCAGCAAATGCCCATGATCGTTCTTGTGTGCACCGGACTTGCGGGGAGGAAATATTTGTTTGATTATTGATGAGTCGAGATAATCTAGTTCAGGCATATAATGTAACAAGCTTCACTAGCTTATAGCTTCGTTAGCTTCATTAGGTTTTGAAATAAGAGATAACTCTCACTAAACACTCACTTTCTTCTACCCAGTACCAACAGCTCTACGAGGAAGCTTATTCCTGTTAGAAAGGTTAGTATATTTGGGGTGAGTAGCAGTCCGAAAATAATTAGGCCGCCCGAAGCGAGAGAATACCCGGAATTTTCGGCAATTAAGAATACAAAGACCAATAAGAATAGACCCGAGAAGAGGGACAAGAAAACAGCGGAAAAGAAGAGCTGGAGGAAAAGATAGACTTCTTTAGCATTAATTAACTGTTTGCGTTCTTGTCCTAAGCTTAACCGTATTGCGCGCCAGCTTTTTAAGCGTAACAGAAAATTGACCGGAAAAGTTAATAGAATAGTTATATATGGAATTAGAAAATGCCCCGTCTTTACAATGCCGTCCGTACTGTAGTAGGAGAAATCTAATTTTAGAAGTATCCAAAAAGCAATGGCGCCAAACAGCCAAATACTGGCTCCTAGTAGTACCCAAGTAGAAATAAATTGCAGGAAGTAGGAAGCAACTAAAAGCCCTATGTTAACGGTGCTGGGCTTCTTATCTGAAGGTTTCTTTGATGATTTTTCTTCTTTAATCATAGATTTTGGCCGGAAGACTAAATAGACTAGAACAGCAATTGTTCCCAACAAGCTGAGGAGCCCAAGCCATCCAAAAAGTATTAGCCATAGAGCCAAGGTATTTGTGGGGTTTGTGGAGGGTAAAATTGTGGATAGTATTGAGAGGGTCATAGTTTATAGTTGTTAGTTTGGCAGTGATTAGTTATTTACCCGTGGCTTCAGATTCGTTTTTTGTAACCTTTTTCCACGCCTTTATTTCTGTTAATCCTATTGCGCCTAAGATAGCAAGTTCAACTACTAGCGGAAAAAGGATTAGCGTCCATAGTTTCCAAGTCTCAATAGCCCATTTCTTGCCACCGCCGATGGGTTCATTATCATCTGCCGGAAGGAAAACAACATCATCACTGATAGATGAAATTTGATAGTTGCGATAAAGTTTGGTTAAGTACATTTTCTCTTGCGCGTCAATCCACGGGTCGCCGCTGCGGTCAACAGAGAGTTCTCTGATTGTTTTTGGCAGTACTTGTCCTGCATAGTGGGTGGTGTAACCAGAAGCCTTCATTTTTCTATCTGTGAAGACATACAGTGTTACAGAGAGACTGCTGTAAGGTTGTGGCAGTATAGGCGCAATTCTCAAGGAATCCGGTATATTATAAGTCTCCGTGATATCAGTAGGAATAATGTTCAGGGCGGGAGTGGGCATTACGGTCAACTCGGGAACAGGTGTTGGCGAAGGAGTTGGTGTCGGGGTGGGTGTCGGGCGCGGCGTATAGGTTACCGCAGAAATCCTCATCGGATATATTGGTTGACTGGTAGTAAAAGTGAATTTAAGTGGCGCGGCATGGCCAGATTTAAGTTTTTGTTCCGCGATTGACGGCTCGATTGAGGTATCCACTTTAACGGCTACAAAAAACCAGTTGTCTTCAATATATTCACGGAGTAGATATTCATAGTCACTGGGATATTGATAACCATTTTTCGTGAGCCACTCCCGTAGAGCGCCGCTGTTGGTAGAAGATAAGACTGCTATTTCGTAAATATCAATTTTCTTAGTTTCCCAAACGATAACGCTGGCATCGGCGGATTCTGATGAAAACTTACCGCCCAGCGCCATAATGCGGTAGTCGCTTGCCTTAGTCAGTTCGTCCAGGTTTTCGAACAAATCTTCTCGTGCCTTGTCTACTACGGGGCGAGAGGGGACGGGAACAATCCAGGCAAAATCTTCCGCATCTCCCCGAAACTTAATGGAGATAACCATTGTTTCCGTATTGCCTTGGTGATAAATAACTGCCTTTTGGTCTGACTGATAAACCCAGTGGCTGGGGGGCGGCATTACCATCCCATCGGCCTGTGCTGAGCCTGCTAAGGCGACAAATAAATAAATTGAACCAAAGAGGAATATCAGAACTTTCTTAATTAGTCTCGACATAAAATCATTATATCTGAGTAGAATGACTTGTCAAGCGAGGGGTTCTTGTTATTTAACCTCTGAATTGTCCGCCCCTTTTTAACGTCTAAACTGTCCTCCCCCAACAAAGTAGAATTGTTTATGATCTTAATCTCCACTTAGAAAGGGGGTGATAAGTATGAGCGGGCACGCTGAGCAGAGGCGA
>JAHISN010000035.1 GCA_018818265.1 Patescibacteria group bacterium
AAAAAACCATGTCCTTCTGGCGGCGGCTACGGCTGGCTCGCCAAACCGGCGTGTGGCGCTAAGCCACTCACCCTCTCCTCCGGCGCGTTGCGCCGGAGGAGATCTATTCATAAGCCCCATTCATTTTACCGGCACCCGGAATCCCTTCAGACGACATCATAAATAGCCTTTATAACAAAGGCCTGTTAATATCTAACACTGGAATATTTCTATGGCATAATACAGGAATATTTCTATGGCATAATACAAGCCCTTGACAAGTAATGGATAGAAGATGTATAAAGAGCAAACGTGCTAATATTGCTTCTTTAGGAAAATGTCGTACTAGACAAACGGATCATAGTTTGTTATTCTAGTTAAACTGGTGTTTTAGTGTTGTGTGCGAACAGAAAAATTGATGGCGGTTAAGCCTTGAAAGAGGAGGGGCTTTTTTTGTTTTAGCAGAATGCTTGGTAGAGCGCAAGAGATTTCTAGGCTGATTCCCAATTTTATCACTATATTTATCTTTTTTATCTTTCGGTATTTATCAGTATTATCTTATGCCCAAAGAAATCACCCGGATCAATGTCGGCGAGGTTGGGTCTAGATTTTCTGTTGATATTCCCCCTCTTGCCCAACTGCAAAGAGAATCTTTTAGTGAATTCCTTGAAGGGGGTATTGCTGAGGTGTTGGAGAAGGTTTCTCCCATTACAGATCATACCGAAGAAAGCTTTAGTCTTAGAATTTTCGAGCCCCGGGTAGAAGAACCTAAAATAACCCCGCAGGAGGCAATGAGAAAAGGCGCTTCTTATGAAGCGAAAATGTTTGCTCAAGCGGAATTGACTAATCTGGAGACAGGGGAGATTATCGCGCAAGAGGTTTTCTTGGGTAATTTGCCCTATATTACTAATCGTGGGGCGTTTGTTATCAATGGTATCGAGCGTTGTGTTGTAAATCAGCTGACGCGTTCCCCTGGTGTCTATTATGAGATAGCTCGCACTGTAGGTCCCCGCAATCTTTATACCTGTTCCTTTAGGCCCGAGTGGGGCGCTTGGTTAGAAATTATCACCTATCGTCGTCAAGAAATTTATGTACGGATAAACCAGAAGAATCGGTTTCCTGTTACCACCCTGCTGAAATGTTTCGATATTAAGCAGAACGATATCAGGCAAATGTTTGCGGATGTTGATGTGGGAGAGAAATCTTATATTGCGCAGACGCTAGAGAAAGATCTCTGTGATAGTCGGGAGGACGCATTACTTGAAGTTTATACTAAAACCAATCCTGGTGACCCCCGCATTTTAGAAAATGCCGAAAATTATTTTGATAAAACATTTAGAAACCTTCGTTATTTTTCTCTAGGTAAAACTGGCCGATTCAAAATAAATCAGCGGTTGGGTTTAGATACTCCATTGGAGAAAAAGTATTTCCTTCTGCAGAAAGATGACTTGGTCGAGGGTATTCGCGAGCTCATTCGTATGAATATCCAGCAGTTGCCGAAAGATAACATTGACCACTTAGCCAATCGCCGCATTCGCCCTGTGGGCAAGCTTATCTGTAATAGTTTTGAGCGGGGTGTACGCATGCTCGAACACAATATTCAAGAGCGACTATCTTTGGCTTCGGAGGATAAAATATTAACGCCGGGTAATTTGGTTAACTCGCGACCCATAGTCGCCCGCCTTTGGGAATTCTTTGCCACTTCACGTCTTTCTCAATACATGGACCAATCTAATCCGTTAGCTGAAATTGAACATCTCCGTCGGGTTACAGCTTTAGGTCCGGGTGGTCTTACCCGCGAAAGGGCTGGTCCAGCGGTGCGTGATGTACAATCATCTCACTACGGGCGATTGGGAATTATCAAGACCCCAGAGGGGCAGAATATTGGCCTGAACCTTGCCATGGCGCTTTTTGCCCGTTGTAACGAGCTTAACTTTCTGGAATCTCCCTACCGCAAGGTAGAGCAGCGAAATGGCGGCGCCTACATTACTGATAAAGTTGATTTTTTGCGTGCCGATGAAGAAGAGCAATATCATATTGCCGAAAGTACTGTTCCGGTTGATGCGCAAGGCAAAATTCTTGGGCAAACAGTTACTGTTCGTCACAACGCCGATTTTATGTTCGCTCCCGTAGAACAAGTCGATTATGTAGATTTGTTTCCTTCGCAGGTTTTGGGTGTTTCGGCAGGCGCAATTCCTTTTGTTGCTTCGGATGTTGGTAATCGAGCACTAATGGGTGCTAATATGCAGTGCCAAGCTGTTCCTTTACTTACGCCCCGGGCAAGCCATGCAGGTACTGGAATCGAGAAAGCGATAATCCGTGATTCTCATTATGCTCACGAAGCCGAAGCTTCCGGTCAAATAGATTATGTGGATGGTAACAAGATTAGAGTTAATTATGGGAACAAGAACTTGAAGGAATATCACTTGATCAAATTTATGGGTACTAACAATAATACCTGTTTCAACCAGACCGCGCGGGTTGAATTAGGCCAGAAAGTGAAGAAGGGCGATATTTTAGTGAGCGGGCCTTCTCATGAAGGTGGGGAATTAGCCTTGGGGCAAGATTTGCTTTGCGCCTTTATGCCATGGGATGGATACAATTACGAGGACTCTATTGTTATTTCTGAACGTGTTGTACGGGAGAACTTATTAACTTCTATCCATGTTAAAGCCTATGAAGCGCAGGTTATGGAGACTAAGCTTGGTCCTGAGGAAATTACAGCAGATATACCTAATGTTTCTGCCGAATCCTTACGAAACCTAGATGAATCAGGAGTTGTTGTTATCGGTTCACGGGTAAGTCCTGGAGATCTTCTTGTCGGCAAAGTAGCTCCCAAAGGGGAACTAGAACTAACTGCCGAAGAACGATTACTGCGTGCTATTTTTGGTGAAAAGGCTCGTGAAGTACGCAATACTTCGCTAAGCATGCCCCATGGTGAAAAGGGGCGAGTTATATCAATAACCACTTTAACAAAAGAAGACACCAGCGATCTCCCCCCGGGGGTAATGAAAATTGTCCGAGTAGAAGTGGCGCAATTAAGAAAGATTAAGGAGGGAGATAAAATCTCTGGTCGTCATGGCTCTAAGGGTGTTGTAGCCAAAATAGTGTCTGACGAGGATATGCCCTATATGGAAGACGGGACAGTTGTTGACGTTATACTTAACCCTATTTCAATTCTTGGCCGTATGAACATTGGCCAGATGATGGAGGCTTTCCTTGGGTGGGCGGGTCACGAACTAAATGAATATTATGCAGTAACGCCATTTGATAAGTTAAACCCTGATCTTATCCGTAAAAAGTTAATAAGCGCTGGCTTACCAGGCGATGGTAAAATTATGCTTTTCGATGGTCGAACAGGGAAACAGTTTGAGAACAAGATTGCCGTAGGATATGCCCATATTATGAAGCTGCATCATCTAGTGGAAGATAAAATCCATGCTCGTTCTACTGGTCCTTATTCATTAATTACCCAACAGCCCCTGGGCGGCAAGGCGCAAATGGGCGGTCAGCGGGTGGGAGAAATGGAAGTTTGGGCGCTGGAATCCTATGGCGCTGTACACACTCTCCAGGAAATGCTTACGATCAAGTCGGATGATGTTGTTGGCCGCGCTAAAACCTTTGAAGCGATTATTAAGGGTGAGGAAGTTCCTGAGGCGCGAATACCGGAGTCATTTAAGTTATTAGTGAAGGAAATGAATGCGCTGGCGCTGGAAGTGGAACCGCTAAATTTGGAAAACCAGCAATTTGGTGATACAAGCCACACAGAATAATTTATGCCTAAGAACAAACAACCCATCCAAAATTTTAATGCTCTAAAACTGTCTCTAGCGTCGCCCGATGACATTTTGAACTGGTCACACGGAGAGGTTACGAAGGCGGAGACAATTAACTACCGGACATTTAAGCCGGAGAAAGATGGATTGTTCTGCGAGAGGATTTTTGGTCCCGAAAGAGATTATGAATGTTATTGTGGTAAATATAAAGGCGTACGTTATAAGGGGGTTATCTGTGACAAGTGTGGAGTTGAAGTTACTCGCGCACTAGTGCGGCGCGAGCGTATGGGACATCTTTCTATGGCTACCCCGGTAGTACACACGTGGTTTATTTGCCGCACGCCCTACAAAATTCCTCTTCTTCTGGACATGCGTCCTTCAGATATTAAGGCCGTAGTATATTTTGCCTCGTACGTTATTTTGTCTGTTGACGATAAAAAAAGGGAAAATGTTCTCAAAAACATACAATCAGCTTATAAGAGAAAGAGTCAGCAAATTCAAAATGAATTTGGAGAACGTGTTAACAAACTTCAAAAAGATTTGACCGTTAAAGAAAAGAAGGTAAAAGAAAAAATAAAAAAGGAAAAAGAGTCTGGACATGAGCATGAGGGTTTAGAGTTACGGCTTGAGTCTCTACGCCGCCGTTCCGAGCAGCATCAGCTCCTTTTGCAAACTAAAGAACAGGAATATCAAAAGCGTCTCCTAAAAAAGAAAGAGAATGTAAAAAAGATTATCGGTAATTTAACTCCCAGGGATGTTCTTAGTGAAGAGGAATTTGAAGAATTAGATCGCTGGAAGACAGAAGATTTTCTCGAAATAGGGATGGGCGCGTCGGCGATTAAGCAACTGCTTGAACAGTTAGATCTTGATAAAGAGATTATAAAACTCCGCCGTGAGCTGGCTAAGGGAAAGATGGCAAATCGCCCACGGCTAGTCAAGCGTCTCCGTATCACTCAGGGATTTAAAAAGGCTAAGGTTGATCCCGCATGGATGATATTATCAGTTCTGCCTATAATTCCGCCAGACCTGAGACCAATGGTTCAATTATCCGGCGGGCGATTTGCCACTTCTGACCTCAACGATTTATATCGCCGTGTTATTAATCGTAATAATCGGCTTAGAGATCTTACTCAACTTGGCGCGCCTGATGTTATCCTGCGAAATGAAAAACGCATGTTGCAGGAAGCAGTAGATGCTTTAATTGAAGGGCCACGGCGCGAGACTCGCAGCCGCCGACCGCTTAAATCACTCTCGGAAATTCTTAAAGGGAAACAAGGGCGTTTTCGTCGTAATCTTTTAGGTAAACGTGTTGATTATTCCGGTCGTTCCGTTATTATTGTTGGTCCTGAATTAAAGGTAGATCAGGTCGGAATCCCCAAGGAAATTGCTCTGGAACTTTTTAAGCCTTTTGTATTGCACGAGATTATTGATCGCGACTTTGCTCCAAATCTAAAGACGGCCAAAGAGTTTTTGCAGGAACGCAGTGGTGTTATTTGGGATCTTCTGGAAGAAGTCAGTCATGATCATCCCGTGCTTCTTAATCGGGCTCCCACTTTACATCGTCAGAATATTCAGGCTTTTTACCCGTTGCTCATTGACGGAGAAGCAATCCGTTTTCATCCAGCTATTTGCCCGGGATTTAATGCCGACTTTGATGGTGACACTATGTCTGTTCATTTGCCTTTGTCTTCTAAATCTATCGAGGAGGCTAAAAGTCGCATGCTTGCGCCGCATAATCTTCTCAAAATGTCTGATGGTAAGCCGATTGTAGATATGAAAAATGAAATGAGCATGGGTATTTATTACCTAACAACGTTTCGCCCGGGCATGTTGGGTGAAGGAAGCAGATTTTATGCCATGGATGATGTCGTTTCAGCTTATCAAAAAGAACGAGTGCATATTCAGGCAGAAATTGAACTTTTATGGGGTCGGGAGATGATAAAAACTACTGTTGGACGAGTTTTTATAAATCTCAACCTTCCGCTTAAGATGCGTTTTCACAACGAGGCTGTGACCCGCCAGGATATGAAGGATTTGTTAGTAGGATGTTTTGATATTTATGGAGAAGAAGAAACGGTGAAGTTAATTGATAACCTTAAAGATTTGGGACGTAAATATGCGACTCTACCGGGAATTTCCTTTTCTACGCTCGACTTTAAAGTCCCCGAAGAAAGAGAGGGCATGCTTGAAGAAACCGAAAAGAAAATCCGTTCTGTTGAATCTAATTACCGTCGCGGTCTAATTACCGGTCAGGAACGGCATATACAAATTGTAGACTTGTGGCAAAAAACTACCGAAGATGTTGCTGAGTTGGCCTTGGAAAAGCTAGACGATCTGAGTATGATGGGAATGATTATTAAGTCGGGTAGTTCCAAGGTTACGCGTAATACTTTGCGTCAACTGCAGGCGATGCGGGGTCCAATGGTGGATTCTAAGGGCGAGATTAAGGAAACTCCAATTCGTAGTAGTACCGTGGAGGGTTCCAGTTCCTTTGAAGGTTTTTTGTCCGCTGTTGGCGGGCGCAAAGGTCTTATTGACACAGCCTTGTTAACAGCTAATGCGGGTTACTTAACGCGACGATTGGTGGATGTGGCGCAAGATGCCTTGATTCGTGAGGATGACTGTGGTATTAACGAAGGAATTAGGATCGAGCGACCGGGAGAAACAGAGACGGTTACTTTTAAAGATAGGATTTGGGGACGCATCGTGCTAGAAGATATCGTTGATCCAGAAACAAAGGATATTTTGGTAAAAGAAGGTGAATTGATTAACACAGCCAGGGCAGGGGAAATTGAAAAGACTGGGGTGGAAAGTGTTATTGTCCGGTCACCACTAACCTGTCGGACACTCAACGGAATTTGTCGCCAGTGCTACGGACAGGGAATGGACTCACGAGAATTAGTTAAAAAGGGAGAGGCTGTGGGCATTATTGCGGCCCAATCGGTTGGTGAGCCGGGTACACAGCTGACTCTGCGGACTTTCCATGCCGCCGGTATCGCTAAAGAAGAAATTACCCAGGGTCTTCCGCGTGTGGATGAGTTATTTGAGGCGCGTATACCCAAGGATCCGGGACTGCTGGCTGATATCTCCGGTACGGTGCGTTTGGAACCTTTGGCTAATGAAGGTAAAATAGCCATCATTATTACTGCTAAGGAAAAGAGGGAAGAAAAATTTCCTTTACACAGGGATGATGTTATTAAAGTGAAAAATGGCCAAGGAGTTAAGAAGGGTAATGTTTTAATAACAACGGTGGATCGTGGCGAAGTAAAAGCTACCCAAGCAGGAAAAGTGCGAGTAACTGCAACAGGTATTAATCTAAGATACGATATTGCTGAAGAGCGGTCGCACATAGTGTCAGAAACAACGGGACTCAAGGTAAAAGACGGGGAGTTGGTTACGGCTGGCGATGTCTTAACGGAGGGAAGTCTCTCTCTGGGAGATATTATCAAACTCAAGGATGTCCTAGCGGCTCAGCTTTATTTACTTAAAGAGATTCAAAAAGTATATAACTCTCAAGCAGTGGATATTCACGACAAACATGTAGAGGTCCTAATCCGTAAAATGAGTGAATGGGTGAAGATTAATTATCCTGGCGATAGCGATTGGGTCCCCGGAGATCGTGTTAATTGGCTCAAGTTCGATATAGTTAATAAAAAACTACTTGAAGAAAAGAAAATGCCGGCTGTCGGAGCAAGAACCATTTTAGGTGTCAGCCGCAGTTCACTCTTGACGGAATCATGGCTTTCAGCGGCCTCATTTGAGAGAACAACTAATGTGCTTGCCGCTACTGCTATTGGTGAACGCCAGCAGATAGATTATCTTACTGGGCTGAAGGAAAATGTTATTATTGGTAAACTTATCCCCGTTTCGTAAATTTAGTAAAATTAGTCTGATTAATTGTTTCTACCTGTGCTCCCGTGTAAGCTTGAGTAAACTCCTTTTTTACGGTTGGACGTATTTCCCCCTGCCATTTAAATTCAAATCCATAAATTTTCCCCTCTCTCTCTTCAATCAAATCAATTTCTTTTTGATCATACGTGCGCCAGAAATAGTAATTTGCCCGCCTGTCCAAGTTCTGATTCAGTTTCAAACGCTCCGTAAATAAGAAATTTTCCCATAATTGACCTTTATCATTCCGCAATTTCAAATCATTGAAGTTTTCGATTAAGGCATTTCTTACGCCATTGTCATAAAAATAGTAACGGTCTGTTTTGGCAATTTCCTTTCTTAAGTTTCGGCTAAACCCCCCAATCTTGTAGATGACAAAAACCTTTTCTAATAAGTCCAGATATTTTTCTACTGTAACTCTATCTAAAGCAAGATTTGAAGCCAATTCTGAAATAGCAACCTCGTGGCCAATTTGGAAAGCCAATAAACGCAACAAATCAACTATTTTGTCTGATTTTCTAATACCACCAAAGTCAAGTACTTCTTTGTATAAATAACTAGAAACTATTTCGGCCAAGTAATTTTCTCTTTGCTTGCGGCTTTCTATCATTAAAGCCTCAGGATAAGTTCCAAAAACCAGCCATCGTTCTAATTGCTGCCTAGCTTCAAAACTTCCTTGCCATTTTTCTATTTCCTGATAAGAAACTGGATAGAGCATAAAGACTTTTTTCCGCCCTGTCAATGGCTCGCTAATCTTGCTAGCTAAGTCCAAAGTTGCAGAACCAGTTATCAAAACTTTCACCTCGGGAAAGTTATCAACAACTATCTTTAAATTCAAGCCAATATTCGGAACCCTTTGTGCCTCATCAATAATTATAATTTTGTTATCCCCGATAAGCTCCTTTAGTCTCTGACTATTTTCGCTTGACAAAACCTCGCGGTATTTTAATTGGTCACCATTTATCTGGAGATAAGGCTCATCCAATTCCTTGGAGAGTTGAGACAACAAAGTTGTCTTGCCTACCTGTCGAGGTCCGTAAAGAATAGTTACTTTGCCTGATTGCATCGCTTTTTGTACTTTGCTTGTCAGAATTCTCTCTATTAGCATAAATCAATGCTACCATACTCATACTAATTTAGTCAAATCCGTATGATTGGAGTTGGGGGATTATCTCTTCGGATTAGGGGGACTTGTAGTTGTCAGGCAGGAAAGAATCTTGTATAATGGTTTCGTTATGCCGAGGTAGCCTGGGCTTCCGAATCCCTGCCTCGACGGCAGGCGGGGGAAGCCTTAGGGGTTACGACGCTGGTCTGAAAACTGGAAACAAGTGCTAGAAATGCAGCGTGTGTGTATTTTGAAATTTTGCCGAGGTAGCCAAGGTGGTCACGGCGCTGGTCTGAAAAACCAGTGATGTCAGTTCGACTCTGACCCTCGGCACCACGAAAAGGCTTGCTTTTGCAAGCCCACGTGGCACAGCCAGACAAAGACTTGTAAAAATCTCACACCAGTGAGATTTTTGCTTAGTCGCTTCTGGCCCTGCCTGTTGGCAGGTGAAGAATCGCAGAACCAGCCTCGCGTAGAC
>JAHISN010000036.1 GCA_018818265.1 Patescibacteria group bacterium
AGACTGATCCAATCTCGAAGTTGGATCAAATTATTTGCGCCCTGCTGTAGATTTCAGATATACTGAGGTATAGTAAGAACAGCCCACAATAGAGGTGTATAAAAAATGACACAAAACATTACTACAGTCAAAGTTCGCTATTCCCAAACTCTTACTTGGCCACTATTTTGCGTTTTATGTCTTAAACCGTCACCTGAGCAAACGATGGACATGCATCGCGCAGATCAGAAACTGCAAGTACCGTATTGTCAAGAATGTTATGACAAAATAAATAGGCACTTGAATTGGGCATCGGGCCCCCCTGTAGAAATTTCTGGGTGGCCTGCTCTCATTGTTGCAATTCTATACCTCATAAATAGAATCCACGAGGACGGGACGGTAACACTTCTAAACAAAAACACTTGGGGCGAGTTCGTTATCATCTTTTTCTTAGTTGTGGGCACCATCTGGGTAATACTAATCCCCATCAACATAATTCTAGAACCGCTGCTCTTAAAATTTCTCCCTTCTAAATTTGCCCGATCTGCAGTTGAGGCGAATACTGCCCTACGTGAAAAGACTGTCTCACCCACTCCTGGAAGTCAAATAAAAGTCACAGAGGGCGTTTTAGAAGAGATAGAATTTGCCAACGCTGAATACGCCAAGAAATTCCGCGAGGCTAATAACCTTGGGTAGCCAAGTCAGAACTGTTTTTCGCCTTCATTTTTATACTGTCCCACCCGCCTAGGCTCGCCCGCCTAGACTACGCCGAAAGCGAGACTCGCGCTAGGCGAGGCTGGTTTGTACAAATTCGAAATCGCAAAAAATAGCAGAAACGATGCTGTGCGGGAAATTCTAATAACAGTCTACTAAAGCAATCTAAAAGGCAATAAACCCATGCGCCCACCGGACTACGATTTAGACAAAATTAAGTTTGCTACAGATAAACCTACGTTTGAAAAGGCAGTGGGATTATACGAGAACGGAAAAGTTACTCGAGTCGCGGAAAGATTTGGCGACTATTCCGCGGTGGTACTGGGCACCAAGCCCTATCAAGTTTCAGTGGACACCCGCCGCTACGGTTACGGAAACTGTACCTGCTATCTTGGCCAGCATGACACCTGGTGCAAGCATATGACAGCTTTAGCCATCCATGCGGTTATGAATGGCAAGCCGCTTACTGACGAAGACAAGAAACTGACACACAATCCGTCTTGCAGTGGTCAATTAGGAACTTTAAGCGATGAAGAGTTGCCTGTAGCAAAAAAATCCATCACCGCGGCTATTCGATATATTAAGCCCTACATTGGCCCATCCCGAACCTGGTTTGCGTATCAAAACTCACTGGACGAAGGATGCAACCGTCTATCTGCCATTGTTGCCGAACTGCCGGTGAGCAAACAAACAGCGGACATTTTGGTCAAAATGCTCTTGCGGCTAGATAAGAAATTATCCTACAGCGGAGTAGATGATTCAAACGGCACCGTCGGAGGATTTATACAGGAAGTCGTCCAGATACTTGTCGAATACGCCCAGCTTGATAAGTCGTGCATTAAAGCCTTTAAGCCGCTCGCTGAGCTTGACGAAACAACCTGCTTTGGTTGGGAAGAGCCACTAGCGCAACTCTTTGAGGAAAGTGCTGATAAAATTGCATTCAACCATTCTAAAAACAATCCCTCGCATATTAGATAAGGAAAAACGACGACTAAGGAAACTAAAAGGCATTTGAAACAAAACCATCAATCTCGTTGTATTAGTACTGGTGTAACATTAGTATAATTAATTTATGAATATTATTGATCTTAAAAGTATTAAAAAGGATTACCGGAACAAAAAGAGGATTATTACCAGCGCTCTGCGCGGGTTAGATCTTCGCATTGAAGAGGGAGAGTTTGTCGCAATCATGGGGAGATCAGGTTCTGGTAAATCAACATTAATGAATATCATCGGGCTTCTTGATAGCGATTTTGAAGGAGAGTATTCATTCAAAAGTAAAAATGTAAAAAACTTGTCCGGAAACAAGCTTTCAGAACTACGAGGGAAAGAGATTGGATTTGTTTTTCAACAATTTAATTTGCTCAAAAAAACGGATGTTTTACATAATGTTCTTTTACCTACTGTTTACAGATCCAGTAGGGGTGATAATAAACGGGCAGAAAGTTTAATTGAAAAAGTTGGATTAAAAGATAAAATACACAATAAGAGCAACGAATTATCTGTTGGTCAAATTCAAAGAGTAGCAATTGCGAGGGCATTAATGATGGATCCTTCAGTTATTCTAGCCGATGAACCAACAGGGAATCTTGACACCAAGACTGCGGTGGAAGTTATGGATTTAATGATAGGGCTAAACAAAGAAGGTAAAACACTGGTAATTATTACTCATGAGGAAGACATTGCGGCTTATGCAAATAGAATTGTTCAGCTAAAAGATGGACAAATTGAGAAGGAGGGTAAAAAAAGATGAAAATTTCAGCATTAATTGGACAAGCTTTTACAGCTATCTTTGCTAATAAAGTCAGGAGTTTTTTGACTGTTTTAGGTATTGTGATTGGAATTGGTTCGGTAATCGCTTTAATTTCTCTTGGTGATAGTGTAAGCAATACAATCGGTGAAAATTTTTCTTCTCTAGGCTCAGCAATGATTACTGTTAATTCCAAACCCGTGAAAGAAGACACCGATGCAATAGATGAAGAGACTGATCAGAATGAGGACCCCGGGATAATGATGATGGGTAGAGATCATGGAGAAGAAAATGGTATGAGAGCGATGTTCATGGGTGTGGTCAGCGATCCAACTTTAACAGAGCAAGATTTCAATGATATTCGCAACCTTGGGGAAGACAAAGTAACAGCAGTATCACCCGAAATTTCCAAAACTAGTGATGTTGCCTATAATGATCTAAGTAAAAGCTTAACTGTAACTGGTGTTGATATTGCCTATTTCCAAATAGAAGGATACGAGATTGCAGAGGGAGTATTATTTTCTAATGAAGATATAGCGGGCAAATCGAAAGTAGTTGTTCTTGCTAGTCAGTCCTACAATGATTTATTCGGTTCAGAGAATGCGATTGATGAGGTTATTACTATCGACGAAGAGGAATGTCGAGTAATTGGAGTTCTTAGTGAAAAGAAAGAGTCACAGTTTATTAATCCAAATGAGGCAATCTTACTTCCTTATTCCAGCGCTTTAGAATCTTTTGACCAGGAGATGTTTACTACAATTAGCGTGGAAGCTGCTAATGAAGAAATCGTGTCGTCAGTTTGCAGTGAAATTGAAACATTATTACTGGCTAACCACGAAATCGCAGATACTGGGGATGCCGATTTTACCATTATTTCTTCTCAGGATATACTGGACATGCAAGAGAGCACTATGGCAATTTTAACCGGAGTCTTTGCCGCGATTGCGGGTATTTCCCTGGTAGTGGGAGGCATTGGGATCATGAATATCATGTTAGTGTCAGTTACGGAGAGGACTAAAGAGATTGGCTTGAGAAAAGCAGTCGGAGCCAAAACTTACCACATCTTGATACAATTTCTAACAGAATCGGTGATTTTAACTTTGGTTGGCGGATTGGTGGGAATAGGAATTGGCTATTTAATTAGTCTGATTGCCGCCCGAATGATTTCAATTACAACGGTGTTATCAATAGACGCGGTAGTCTTGGCTGTATCTATTTCCGGGGCGGTAGGAATTGTATTTGGACTTTATCCAGCTTGGAAAGCCGCGCGATTAGATCCGGTAGATGCCTTGCGGTATGAATAGTGAAATTACTCCCACTACTCCCCTGCCCCCCTCAATTTCAAAAGGCACATACCCTTGAGCCAGCTCTTGGGGAAACGTTACAAAGTGCTGTAAAAGAAATCAATCCACATCACAGTTACGTACCAATCCATCTCCGAAGTAGAATTTGTCTATATCTTTTGGAATCTCTGGCGATCAGCTCTATTAAGAATCTTCTTTCTAAGACGAATACTTTGTGGTGTAATTTCCATCAACTCGTCAGATTCAATAAATTCAAAACTTTTCTCAAGTGTCATCTCGATTGGAGGCGTAAGCTGAACAATGCTATCCGACGCCTTGGCACGCATATTCGTGAGTTTTTTCCCCTTGCAGACATTAACGACAATATCTTCATTCCTTGTATTTTTCCCAACAATCATTCCTTCATAAACTTTTACTCCCGGACCGACAAAAGTTACTCCCCTTTCTTGAGCTACATTCAATCCATATGCAACAGTATCGCCATCCTGGGAGGCAACAAGTACGCCAGCTCTTAATCTCCGAACCGGCTTTCCAACGGGCTGATAGTCAATAACGTGTGAATTAAATATCACAGTTCCCTTAGTTTGCGTAACAAGAAGACTTCTCAAACCAATCAGGGCGCGAGTGGGCATGTGATATATAAATTCAACTTCCCGGTCGCTAATAGGTTCAGTATTTACTAGGACGGCATATCTCTTGCCCAATTCTTGATTGATTACACCTACGTGTTCCTTAGGGACAATAATGTCCAGCTCCTCAACTGGTTCATTTTTCACACCCCCAATCTCTCTTATAATCACCTCGGGTTTTTCCACTTCTAGCTCAAACCCATCCCGACGAAGTTCTTCCAGAAAGACTGTCAGGTGAAGTTCCCCTCTTCCTGACACGACAAATTTACTGTCGTCTCTCTTCTCCACACGCAAACTCAGATTCTTCTCTATCTCATGATTAAGTCTTCTTTCTATCTGGCGGCTCGTGAGAAATTCCCCCTCTCTACCGGAAAATGGAGATGTGTTAGGCCCAACAACTATATGCAAAGTGGGTTCGCTGATTTGCATAGAAAGAAGGGCGCCTGTCTCGCTTGGATCAGCTATCGTATCGCCAATTTTAACATCACCTAATCCAGCAATGGCAACAATATCCCCTGAACTCGCCTGTTCAACTTCCTTTCTGGAAAGACCCTCCGAAACAAAAACTTTTTCAACGGTATAACTGCTGTTTGGTTTATTGACAAGAGATACTTTCTGTCCTTTCTTTATTACTCCCTGATGGATTCGTCCGATTAATATTCTTCCCAAGTGATTATTATGATCAAATGAAGAAACAAGCATTTTAAATTTCTTATTGTCATTTGCCTCCGGTGGAGGGATAAAATTAAGTATTGTTTTAAGCAGTGGATTAACATCTGCGTCCACATTGAAATTATCCGGCAAATACTCAAAAACTTTTCCACCCCTGCCAAAAGAGTATAGTATTGGGAAATCTAGCTGTTCTTCCGTCTTCGCGAGCTCCAGGAAAAGATTCTCCGTCTTTTTAATAACATACGGAATTCTTGCATATTGCTTGTCTATCTTATTAATAACAACAATAATCTTTAGGCCTAACTCGAGAGCCTTCCTAAGAACAAAACGCGTTTGCGGCATTGGCCCATCCTGCGCATCAATTATTAGTAGAGCCCCATTTGCCATACTAAGAGTACGTTCAACCTCGCCTGAGAAATCTACATGGCCTGGAGTATCAATGATATTTATTTTGGCGCCTTCAAAATTGATCGCACAGGTTTTGGCCGTAATAGTAATACCACGCTCTCTTTCTTGATCATTACTATCAAGAATACGATCCACGCCCATTTCCTCCTGATTCTCCCGAAATGTATGCGTTTGCTTGAGGAGAGCGTCAATCAGCGTGGTTTTGCCATGGTCCACGTGTGCAATGACAGCCACATTTCTTATCATTTTTTCATCTAATGTTTTCATAAATAATAAAACCTCCTTTCACTTCAACCATAACCACTGATTATACTACTGATTCATGATAATAGCTAAAAAGACAAACACATCTGCGCAAAAACATTGTCGGCGCTTCTATCAAATTCTTTAGCCTATCCCACTCAGATTCTCGGTGGGTAAATTAACAAAGCATGATATACTTCTAAGCAATGAAATTATTGGTAAAAATCCTTCTAATTGGAATCGCAGTTATTCTACTCACCGTGGTTTTAATCCTTGGATACTATGGTTTTATGCCTGGCGTTTCCTCGCTTTTTGGTTCCAATAAACCACGCGACTTAAGTATTACCTACTCAACTAGCGACCTGTCATCCGCAAAAGACAAATCTAAAATAACCGAAGGGGTACTAACCGGTAACTTCACTCCAGCACAAAGTATCGAGTATTCTGGGCAGAACGAAGTTAGTTTACAGTTAACCTCAGCCGAACTGACCGCATCCCTTAACGACCAATCGTGGAAGTATTTCCCCTTATCTAACTCACAAATCAAGTTTAATGATGACAATACTGTTGAATTTTCCGCCCTGCTCCTTAAAAACCGCCTGCCCGGCTATTTAGAAGCTATTGGCGCCACAGCCGACACTACCGCTCAAGTGCTGAAAAATCTCAAATATCTTCCGGCCAACCCGCCTATTTATCTTAAATTCTTTGCCGAAGGCGAAAATAACACAGTTTCTAAGCTGACAATATATCAAGCCCAAGTCGGCCGCTTCACCGCCCCGAACAGCCTAATCGAACGGTATACGGATGACTTTGCCCACCTGGTGGAAAAGCGCCTCTCTATCATCCCTAAGTTTGATATGAAAGAGGCCAAAGTGGAAAATAATATATTTAAATTCAACGGCACACTTTTTGAATCCTTCGCCACCGCGCGATAGTCCCCACGTCCAACAATAACCATACCGAGAATAGTTCTTAATTCATGTCTCCGATGAAAAATATAATTAAAAAACACCGTTTCTAGGATTTACCTTATCGTAAATAAAAAGAAACGGTGCTTTTCATCCTAAGGGGTAGAGGGGGAAAGCGGGTTTTCATCTCCGTAGGGACATCCTTCAAAATTAAGACAACTTTGGACTGTGTCCCCCTGTCCATTTTCTCCTCTAACCTTATCGCCTCCTGCTAGTGCCGCAGTAGCTGCAAAGCCGACAAGAAACATTGTTAGGAGTGATACTCCAATAATTTTTTTCATTTCTATTTCACCCCCTCTCCAAATATTCTTTACTGTCTACGTATACTAAATAAATAGTAGCCCCTGTTATTACACACCGTCAATACTGTATTCTGCTTTCTGCTCCAATCATATCTAGACATAAGGTATAATTGTCATAATATGAGAAAAAGAATAATCCGTATCGGAATTTTCATCATAATCACTATGGGCGTTCTGTTTGTTCTAAGATTTGTTGTCGGCGGCCCCGAAGATTCCTGGATATGTGTGGATGAGCAATGGGTCAAGCATGGTTTTCCAAGTTATCCAAAGCCGGAAACGGGTTGTGAGGAACTCCATTGACTCCCCTCCCCCGCAAATTCGGATATGTGTAAAGATTGAATCCACAGTACTAAGAGGAAGTTCAGAATGTAGATTTGAAAGTGTAGCGTGGGCCGACGTTGTTGAACTCTGGGATATTTTCTGCTATAATGGCACAAACGCACGAATTAAACCTATAAAACTGAGGAGGGAAAGAATGAGAAAGTTAGCAGTTCCTGCAGGCGTATTTGCGATTTTAGCAATCGTAACCATAATCTTGTGTCCGATGAGTGACCCTTTGTGCTGGAACCACCCAGATGCTTGGGATACAGCCCGAGTGGAAGAAGTCTGGCAAGACTCAGGCAGTCCCACCGGTTGGTTTGCCTGGATTTCGATTATCCGGCACAACAAGAATAACGCCCCCGCAGATTATGACATTTGTTACCCCAACCGATGGGGTCAGTTCGTTTTCAAGAAGCAGGTCCAGATTACCGCCGAGGCTGCCAAAGCCTTCCAGCAAACAATAGGGCTTGGAGCCACTATCTTGGGCGTGCTTGGACTAGGCCTCTTACTACTAATTTCCTCTTCGATCGCTAGGCGACGCGGCATCAGCCGCGCCTAGTCGCGGGGCAAAACACACAACAAAACCTACGGCACGTGCCCCACAAGGCACGTGCCGGTTTCTTATCCCCATTCTGAAACTTCAGGGCAGGCAAAGGTCAATTAATTACAGATTGCCACTTCTCTTGCCGAGAAGTTAGAGCCTAAATCAGTACAACAACTACACTAAAGACAGTACTTGTTTTCCCAGAGTAATTGCTACATAATCTTAGTGGGAAATAAACAGACATGCTCCGCCAAGGATAAAAATCATGCCAGAAACATTGTTCGCACTCTTTTTGACTAATCAATAACAATCACATTATGAACCACAAAGAACTGGTTGCAAAAATCAAGCCAGGTACAAAATTGAAAATCAAAGATGTTCCGTATACAGTAAGCCAGCACATCGTATGGATGCAGCACCGAGCTAATTATCCATATGATAAATGGGTCCTGGTTGATGAAAAAGGATATGACGGATACAGATTGTTTATTGAAGCCAACGAGCCAGCCATGGGGTTTGCAAAAATATTTCATCACGAATTCCAGGAACCTATGCCAGACAAACTTAATTTTGAAGGGAAGGCGTACAAAAAGGTTTGGGATGAATTCTGCACGGTAGAAAGAGTTGAAGGTAACGGAATTTATAAAAAGGGCGATGGCGAAATCTGGTGGGATTATGTATCGGAAGATAACAAAAATGAGGGTTTAAGTTTAGGTAGAAGCTGGGAGACATGGGAAAGAGAGGATCTTAAAACACAGTGCTTAGAACTAGGAGATGTGGAAATTACTGCTAAATCAGCATTACCTCAAAATATGCTATACTGAGATTCGTTAGGTGTTCATTGTGAACAACCATCAGTCCCCATGAAAACAGCAATTATTTTTGGCCACACATCTGGATTAGGATTAGAAGTATCAAAAATATTCATAGAGAAAAATTGCAGTGTAATTGGACTCGCTCGATCCAAAAGTGCTCTGCAATCCGATTTACTAACTAACATCCAAGTAGATCTCTCCAAAGAGAAAGATATTGACAAAACGATCTCAACAATAAAGAAAGAGCACTGCTCATTCGATTACCTAATATATTGCTCGGGAACATTAACAGTACATAACATAGACAATATAAATTATTCTGATATGGAATACTTATACAAAGTTAATGTCTTTGCCCCAATGGTAATAGAATCGGCCCTGCTAAACCTAGTCAAAGAAAATAGTGCTGATGTAGTGAACATCACATCAAGCACACTAATTGACTATTATTCCGTGTTTTCGGAGTATGCTTCTTCAAAGTCTGCATTACAGAAATTCACCCAGGACCTGCAGAAAGAACTAGGCGGCACAGCGTCAAGGGCAATCGATTTTTGCCCCAGTGGATTCGCCAGCAATATATATAAAAGCATGACAGGGGACAAAATCAATAGGGATGAAACGGCCCAAATGCAAACGGCTGATGTTGCGGCTTTGCTGGTCAGTTTGCTTGAACTGCCTAAGAAGATAGAAATTTCACATATTTTGGTCAATTGCAAATGACATTATGGAAATAGTATCTTCGTTCTCTTAATATTTAAGGATAAGGCAGGAATCTCCAGTATCCCCCCTAAATCTGCCGCTATGGAGCGCACATAAGTTCCACTCTCACAAGTTACCTTCATCCTTGCGACTTTTAATGGACCATGGGGAGAAAGAGCAAAATAATTCTTCCAACCCGCAAGAATTTCATCCTGCCGAAAATCTCCTTTCACTAAACCAATTCTCTTTGTCACAATTCTTTCCAGTTTCTCAACTGAAACACAACCTATATTTACCAGCTCAATTGAGTAAATTTTTACCTCCCTTTTGGGTATTGTAATCTCACTTATTAATCCTCTCCTAGCCCAATAATACAAAGGCTTGCCTTTTACGCGTACTGAAGAATATTGAGGGGGATACTGATACTTTTTAGCTTCAATTTCTTGCAGCGCATTCTTAACCGCATCTGGGGATAAATCAACTTTGTCCGCGGTTGCAGTAACAAGCCCTAATATATCACCGCTATCAGTAGTAATTCCAAACAGCGCCTCAAATAGATATTCTTTATCCAATTTTTCATACTGGTTCCTGTTCTTGTTTTCCTGACCGACGAGAAGCAGCAATGCGCCGCTGGCCATCGGATCAAGTCGGCCAGCATAACTAATTTTCTCTTTTGCATACAATGGGAATTTAAGTCTGAAACGGTCTATTGCCTCAAGGGGAGTTTCTCCAATTCTTTTGTTAACTATATGGACTCTTTTCATCTTTCTTAACACTATCATACATAATTTAACTATTGCGAGAAGCCCGAATTCCTTAAGAAATCTTTTCACTTCTTGCCTCTTTTGCAAGTTAAATATTTAATTTTTCTGCAGGGATCATAGCGTATTCTGGGGGGCCTGTCAATTAACACGTTTCACAAAGGACAACGTCAGCACTGATTAATATAACAGAGATCCCCCACAGTTGGGTATTTCTCTGTTTTTTAGCTCTTCAATAAATATAGGTAACTGCTACGTTTGAAATCTTCAGTGAGGTAAAAATAATTCCTGATTATTGCGGTATTTAAACCTGGTAACGCTGACGGTTAACTGCATAACGACAAATCGCCGTAGCCGTCAATGACAAGGAAATTATATTCACCAATAGAAAGGCCGCTACCAACCACATATTAACTTGCTTAAGCAAGAAAAAGCTCGCGGCTCCCATAACCGGGAGCGTGGTTAGTGTTCCTAACACTGTTCCTTTAATATAATCTGGCATAGTATTTCACCACCTTTCAATAATAGACGAAAACCATACTCCCCGTTGCTGGGATTAAACAACATTAACTAGACCCTGGCGGGAAAGAGATTTTCGTCTGTAACAAACTCAACAAGCACTATCATGGTGGGCAGTACGGGGCAGTAACAATAAGTAGCCTATCTTGTCCCCCAGCCGGTAGTATACCCGAAGGCCCCAAACAGCCGGAGTCCCGTAGAATTTATTATACCATAAGCTGGCAAGCGCTTTAGTAATTTTGCCGACAATGTTCTGTAAATGAAAAATAGATAAGAACCCAGCATAACCAACGATAAAGCATTGCTGTATACCAATTCTGGAATAATTGCCAGTCGAACAAGCCAGTCTTTCCGATCGGTATCAGGATTTGCTGTCAACATGTACACATTAAAACTGAACCCGATTACAAACTGTGCCAAAGCCGTTAACACAACTATCTTAACTAAGCCAGAATTAACCCCTTCCGCCGGGAGTAAAAACGAAAGCACTATAGTAACAAGAGCAGCTAAAAATAAGGCATGCCCAATAATATCCTGGAAAATCGCTGGCAGGTAATTATAGAAATCTCGGAGAACAGTAAGCCCCCCATAAGTCCAACGCACCCGCTGTTTCCATAAATGCGGGAATGTCTCCGGAACATATGTCCATGCCACAGCCTTTGGCGCCACACCAACCTCCCATCCTAATTTTTTTAATTTAGCTGTTATGTGATAATCTTCAATTAAACACTCCGCGGAGAACCCTTTCGCTTCCTCCAAGGCCCGATATTGGAAACCACTCAACATCCCTTGCATAACAAGCGGACCACGAATGAAACCATACTCAGCCAATTTAACAATGTTAAAATTATAATATTCAAGCGCTTGTAAACGCGTTAGCAAGTTCTTATTCTTGTTCTTCACCCGCACCTGAGAACAAACAGCTCCCAGCTTATCATTCTTAAGTAAAGTTTCAACCATCTGCCCAATAGCGATTTTATCGATGATAATATCATCGTCAAAAGTAAGCACAACGCGGGGCTTCTCTTTCATCGTCTTCAAATATTCTAAACCATAATTTAATGCCCCCGCCTTTAGCACATTCTGTGGTGTTCTAATAATTTCTATCTGGGAAGTTATGTGTGTCAATCCGATTAACTTATTTAAATAGACGTCACTTTCCAACGGTGAACAGTCATTAACAACCAGGACAGACAATCTTGGATTCCAGGCTATCAAATCAACTACTAATTGAAAAGTGCTCTGAGAAGGCCGATATGTGGGGATAATCGCAACAACCTTGGCTTTGAGATGCTTGTGACGCAAATTCCTAAGAGAATACTCTCGGGGAACAACAAAACTGCCTAATGTTTTGAGCAAGTGACGAATGTCCGCCATGCGCGCATTATAGCATTTTTTGTTGGGTTAAGCCAAATTGTACGTTCAGCCGTATGTCATACTCTTCCCAGGAGTAACGTAACCATGAAAATTGGCATAATGTCCGAAGAACAGCGCTTCGGATTAAAGGTTGAGATAACAACGAGTTTGATCTGGGAGGGGGGGGGGCACACTGCAGGATACCTCGTTCTTGACAGGTTTGCAACTCAGCGATAGTATAAACTTAGATGAAGAAAACATTCACAACCACGCTCCTAGCCCTTATTTTTCTAAGTTGTTGCCTGTCGAGTTCAGTTTTAGCGGCCGCGGAAGTTCAAAAACAGCTTCTTCCCACTTCTCCCTTCTACACCCTAGTCAAAGTAAAAGAGTCTATCCAGCAATTTCTGACCTTTAGGCAATCTTCTAAAGCCACTCTTCTAGAAGGATTTGCAGACCAGAGAGTCGAAGAGATGAACTATGCTTCTTCTATCGATGATCATAATGCTCTAGACCTCTCATTAGACCGTTACCAACAGCAAAAGACGCAGGCCATAGAATACGCTGAGGGAACCAGCGACTCGGTTGTGGTAGATAAAATTAAGGAAGGAACCCTTAACCAGCAAAAGGAAATGACTAAGATGCAGCTGCAAGTCGAGGGATCGGAAGGCGTACAGCAACGTATTGTCGAAGTGCAAAAAGAAGTTGCCGTAGAGGTAAAGAAAACGGTACAAATTGTTCAAGGTTCCGAAAAAGCTATTGAACTGGACGAAAAAACACATTACATCTGGTTAGACCCAAATGTAGATGCCAGCGGCAATTTACCTCCCCTGCCCGATGAACTAATCAAATGGGAATATGCTCCGGGAACCGAGGGAAGAGACTCGGATAATCGGGTTATTGAGACTATTTTAACTCCGGAGATTAAGGAGACAAATGCGGTAGACGGGGCAACCGTGGTCGATAATAAAATCGAAATTCAATGGGCTCCAGGGCTAGAAGGAGAAGGAAAAAGCGGAGTGCAGTACGAGAATAGCCCCAAAGTAGTGATTCAAGATGAGCAAGGCGGCAGCAACGGTGATAACAAGGAAGTCCAAGTTCAACAAACCTCCGTCACTGGCACTCCGTCGCTTTAATTTTGATTAACTGATTTCCTCAGCCGAGATTAAATACTCTCAATAAATAATCGAAAAACTATATCGACACACCGTAATCATACACACCTTTAGTAAAAGGCTCGTCCTTTCATATGTTCATGTATTAGGAAACAACTTATGTTGCAGTTATATGTAAATATGACCGATATGTCACCAAGAATGTACTCTCAGGCTCATGTAGAGGCAAAAGGAGGGCAAAAGAAGGGACAGTCCCATTTTTTAACTTTTTTCGCTGACAACCCATTCTCTGCTGGTTTGGACAAAGCTAGCAGTTGCATTCTCACTAAAAATAGTTTAAACTAGGTTGTAGAATGAATAAACTTAAATATTTACTGTTCATCCTGTTTTTGATCATCCTCGCTATTCTTGGCTATGTAGGGAAGAATTACTACGACAAGCACGGAGGAAGTTCGGCAACTCCCACGGTTACCCCGCAGCCTACCACCATAACTTCTGCGACTGCAGTGCCGACACCAAAACCCACCGCTCAAGAACCAGAAACAGAAGAGATTTACCAGAATGGCAATATTTACGCGGTCTATAACAAACCCACTGCAGAAACATCCTTTACGCTTAATCAGCCGCGGGTAATTTATTCAATTCAGAACTATCATTGGAACAGCGCTCAAGGCAACGAAAGCTCCGGGACTATTGGGCTCAAAGACCAAGATGGAAAAACTTACGGGCCGTGGGAAACAACCGGTGCCATCGGTCAGGGCGGCGTTCCTAACGCCTACTGGACCTGCTACCCCAACCTAGAACTCCCGGCTGGCATTTACACCATCACCGATTCCGACCCGGACACCTGGTCCCAAAACAGCGGCTCTGGCGGGCAGGGAATGACACGAGTGTTCGCCGTGAAGTAATAACAATCGAATTTTAGTCAAGCAGGAAACCCGCTACTTTCCCCGTCAGCACAACAGCAATATCAGTGGTTAAACCATTGACAAGTAAAGAATTACAACCGGCAGCTCAGGGTGAGTGTTTTTTCGGCCCAGCGAAGTCTTTGTAGGGGCTCATGATCTATTTGACCTTCCTGAACTAGTTGATCAAATTCATCTCTTAGCCCCACCCTTTCATAACCAGAAAGGGAATTAAAGTCTTTTAGGGCGTGCTGTAAAAAAACATCAATTCTCCCCTTAGGAAAAGGCTTGTCTATTTCCCCCGCCCACTTGGCCACTCGCCGCAGGTCGTTTTTAATGTGATTAAGAAGTTTCTCATCTGACATAAAATTAGTTAAAAGTCTTTTCTACAATTTCTTTAAACTTCTTTTGCACCTTCTCATCAGCAATTTCATAAGTCACTCGCCCATCAGCCGGACGATAATTAGACAAGGCCATAAAATCAACCCCTCCGGTTGAAACCGTGTATCCCCCACCCCAAAGATCGCTTTGTTTGCTACCATCTTTTATCAAAACCTGCTCACAATCCACATGATATTCCCCTCCTGCGGCCATAACTTCTCTTTGCAAGTCTATAACCACTTTGATGTAATCTTCGTATCGCTCCTGTAAATCGACCAGATCTTGTTTTGTTGCTTTTTCTCTAAGGATTCTAATCATGGCAGATACATTTTATCATGAAAGGGAAACTCGGTATCCACTACCCCAGAAACCAGCGTGAAAATTAGCCCTGTGTTATACTTTTTCCCAGCAGCAACTAAACCATGGAAATTACCATAATGTCCGACAGTCACGATAATTGGGAGAATCTTGAAAAGGCCGTAGAGCTGGCAAACAGTAATGGTTGTAGCTTTCTCATGTTTGCCGGAGACCTAATCGCACCTTCGGGAATTCCTATTTTAGAAAAGTTTAACAGTAAAGGTAAGTTCGTCTGGGGCAACAATGAGGGTGAGCGAATGGGAATTACCCGTAAGCTGGACGCATCCCCCAAAATAGACTTGTGTGGAGATTTGTTTGAAGGTGAAATTGACGGAATAAAAATCTTTATGTGCCACTCCCCCAGAATAGCCGAATTAGCAGCAAAGTCCGGCGAATTTGATTTGTGCATCTACGGCCATACTCATAAATACAAAGAACAAAAGATAGGAAATTGTATCTTAGTAAACCCCGGCGCGATTCAAGATTATAAAACCGGCAAGCCCTGCTTCGCAGTCTTCGATACCGATACATCAAAAATCAATAGAATCTCTTTGTAACAAAGATCTCCATGCCTAATTTTTGGACTTCATTACCAAAACCTTTTCTAGCGCTGGCGCCAATGGAAGGTATAACCGATTTTGTTTTTAGAGAAATCATTGCCGAAATTGCTAAACCAGATGTTTTCTTCACAGAGTTCACCAATACCGATGGGCTTTTCTCCACAGGCCGCGACTTAGTTATTCAAAACCTCTCTTTCACTGAAAAACAACGCTCCATTGTCGCCCAAATATGGGGGGCAAATCCAAAAAGTTTTTTTAAGGCGGCTCAACTTATAAGCGAACTAAAATTTGATGGAATAGATCTAAATATGGGATGCCCGGACAAATCGATTGTGAATAAAAAAGCCGGAGCGGCACTTATTAAAAATCCAAATCTAACTCAAGAACTTATCAAGGCGACCCGAGAAGGAGCCGGTAATCTAGCGGTAAGCGTAAAAACAAGAATAGGGTTTGATAAAAACATTATGCAAGAATGGATTACATTTTTACTGGAACAAAATCTTGATGCTTTAACAATCCATGGGCGTACTGGAAAAATGAGATTTAAGGGTCAGGCTTCATGGGAAGACATCGGGAATGCTGTTTTAATAAGAAATGAAGTTTCGCCTAAAACAATTATTATTGGAAACGGAGATATTAAAAGTTATAAAGAAGCTTTGGAAAAACACAAAAACTGTCAAGTTGACGGAGTAATGATTGGACGAGGCATACTTGCTAATCCATGGATATTTAATAAAACGACAGAACCGGTAACCCACACTAAAAAAGAACATCTCGAAATCCTTTTAAGACATATGAAGAAACATCGCGACAAATGGGGTACAACAAGGAATTTCGCCCCCATAAAAAAATTTATTAAAATGTATGTAAATAACTTCCCGGGCGCCCCTGACTTGCGAAACAAATTAATGCAATGCCGCGAGCACACCCAGGCAGAACGACTAGTCACTCAAGCGCTTTCGAGTACCCTCGAACACTCTTGAGTACCCTCGAACACTCTCGAGTACGCTCGAACACTCTTGAGTACCCTCGAACACTCTCCCGCAAAGTCTTGATAATCGATTTAATCCAAATATACGTTAATAGTTAGGATACGGGAGTCTAATCCAAAACAGCGAACTATGTTAGGATTATTCTAAAACCTATGGAAAAACTAAAATTAGCTTGGGGTAAATTAATTATTGTTGGAGTAACAAAAAAATTCAGCATCGGCATAGATATTATTCTCCCCCAACAAGAAACCGATAAGAAAGGCGCTTATTTAAAAAACGGCGACGGGATTTACTATGTGCTTTCTGGAAGTGGATTGTGTGGGGAAACCCCAATCAGAAAAGGCGATGTTTTGAAAATTAAAAGAGGTCAAAAAATAAATCTAAAAAATAATGCCCCAAAAAATCTAGTAGTAATGACTGTTTATGCACCGCCTTATAATGAGAACAATATTGGATACCAAAACTGAGATATTATTTTTTTGTTAACGCCTTTTATAAACTTATGCATGTACTATACTTTTTACTAATCTAAAGATTTAAAAAAGGAACTGTATGAAAAAACGAGCAAGAGAAGCCACTCGAATATACCATAAAAAACTCTATTCTGATAAGAAACTATTCCAGAAAGGTTCGTCATGGCTGGAGAAGCCCAATGCTGAAATTATCGCAGTTGTGAAAAATAATTTTATTGGCAAGAAACATATTAAAGTTTTGGATTTGGGTGCAGGAGTGGGCAGAAATGCAATTCCGATTGCTAAAATAATTGGAAAATCAGGTGGCAAAGTTACTTGTGTGGACTACCTTGACGTTGCAATTGATAAGCTAAACGAATATGTAAAAGAGCATAATGTCGGTAAATTTATAAAAGGTTTTGTTTCCTCAATCGAGGATTTTATTATCAACCCAAATACTTACGACTTTATCGTTGCCCACAGTGTTCTAACCCACACCAGAAGTAAAGAAAAAATGGTTCAAATAATCAAAGATATAGCAAAAGGCACAAGGAAAAATGGAATAGTTTATATTTATATGATTACAAACTCCAGAGAATTTGATTCAGAGACAGGGAAAGAACAAGACCCCGAAGCTGAAGTGGAAATCAACTTTAAAGAGGCTAGTGCACTTCTAAAGGATATTTATAAAGGATGGACAATACAGGCCCTAAAGAAAATCCCCTATGAGGAGAAGTATAAAAAAAGAGGAAAAGTGGTACGTTGGCAAGTTGACTATTTGTTATTTATAGCAAAAGCTGGAATTACTAGGTAGTTAGACAAGAAATGGGTTCTGCCATATCCATATTACAACGAATCCGCACGCACGATAATTCAAATAAACACTCTCAATCAACAATCCCTACACAGAAGCCCCTCAAACGATGGACGTTTGCGTGGCCCCCATATCAACCATTCCTGCCATAGATCGCGGCCACATGTTAGTATATGAAGATGAAAACCAATCACCAATCTACCAGTCCCCTACTCCTGAAAAAGCACCAATTAGTCTGGATTATAAATGGTCTCAAGAAGAATAGGTTTAAAAAGATCAGAAGGGTGAAAAAAACTTGCCGTTCTTCCAGCAAAGACTATAAAGAAAAGAAAGAAATAGCAAGAAAGCTAGTTAAAGAAAAAGTAGAAAGATTTAATAGCTTTTATGCTTTTAAATTCGGAAGAATATCTATCAGAAACCAAAGAACGCGCTGGGGAAGTTGTTCCAGCAAAAAGAACCTAAATTTTAACTACCGCATCATCTACTTACCCGAAAGACTAGCCGACTATATTATCATCCATGAGTTGTGCCATTTAAAAGAGTTAAACCACACAAAAAAATTCTGGGCGCTGGTTTCCAAGACTTTTCCCGACTACAAAAGCATAAACAAGGAACTAAGAACCAATGGATTCAAATGCCTTTGAATACTTAATTACCTCAATTGTTCCCGGCCCCGAAGGCGCATTAAGGGCTAGTTATACTCAAAAAATGAAAAATATATAATTGACGCTTGTAGACTATCGGAGTAAGTAGAGTTAACACTCCCCACACTTCAGCTGATAAAAACCTCGGGGATGATCGCAGGAGGGACATTTCTCCGGCGGCTGAAAACCGAAGTGAACATAACCGCATTCACGACAAATCCACCAAACTTCTGTCTCATTTTTGAAAACGGTTCCTCCCTCAACTTCTTTTAATAACTTCTTATATCTTTCTTCGTGATGTTTTTCGGAAACGGCAATTGCCCTTAGCCTCTTAGCAATTTGGGACAACCCTTCCCTTTCAGCTGTATCCGCAAATTGCGGATACATTTCGCTGTATTCGTGATGCTCGCCAGCAATGGCCGCCTTAAGGTTTTGAGCCGTATCGCCATAAACTGTCGGCACCTCAATTTCAACAGTTAATTGGTCCAAACCTGCACCGATGCTGGCCTTCAATTCTTGAATATGTTCAAAAAGCCTTTTGGCGTGCGCCCTTTCCTGCTCGGCAATCGCCAAAAAAATACCGGCAATTTGCTCAAAACCCTCTTCCTTGGCAATCTTTGCATAGAAAGTATAGCGATTCCGCGCCTGCGATTCACCAACAAATACTTTGGTTAGATTTTTAATAGTTTCCTGCATAGTTATATTCTAGCAGATGCCATCCGCATATTCAATATGCCCTTGACCTATCAAATTACGGACTTTCAAGTTCTTTCGATATAATACAATCCAGGCACAAAAAAATCCATTATGAATAAGCTAAAAATCGCTCTTGTTTCTCCCTATGTGTTTAGTGTGCCCGGAGGAGTACAAGAACACTGCAAAACACTACAAAAAGAGTTAATTAGTCGTGGCCATTCGGTAATAATTATCGCTCCCAAGCAATTTGGCAACCAGAACTTCCCCGAAAAGGAAGGTTTCCACTATTCTCACCCAGCTATCCCGATAAAAGCAAACAAAAGCGTATCCTGGCTCAGTTTGCCCGTTTCTCTACCAGAGACACAGCCTATCAAATCTTACTTAAGAAAACAAGATTTCGATATCGTTCACATTCATGAGCCACTCGCCCCATTTATGAATTGGTCCATCCTGAAACACTCGAAAGCAAAAAATATAGGAACATTTCACAGCGCTCTAGTCTCTGAAGGAAAAATTAGCCCACTAATGACTATGCAAAAACCACTTGAACCATTCTTTCAAGAGAGATTACACGGGAGAATCGCCGTTTCTGATGTAGCATTAAGATCGTGGCGTAATTTCTTCAGACGCGGACAGGGTATAGTTATTCCAAACGGGATTCTTGCTAACGATTTCAACCCCGAGAGAATTAAACCATTTAAGAAATATCTCGACGGTAAAGTAAACATTCTGTACCTTGGCCGATTGGACCCTCGAAAGGGAGTCATCTACTTGGCGCAGGCATTTAAAATCTTGGAGGAACAATTCGGCTCGCTAAGATTAATTATTGTAGGAAAAGGTACAGAATACGAACGTGTCCGCAATTATCTCTCCAATCACAATGCCTCAGAAATGATAATGCTGGACCATGTGAGTTATGAAGACAAACTCCGCTACTACGCCACCTGTGACATCTTTTGCTCACCGGCTATCACAGGAGAGAGTTTTGGCATTGTCCTCGTGGAAGCAATGGCGTCAGGAAAACCAATAGTTGCTTCTCGAAACCCCGGATTTGAATATTGTTTAAGAAACTACCCGGAAAAAGACCGGTTTCTCGTAGAACCGGCCAACCCAGAAGCTCTAGCACTTGCCCTCTCAGAATTGATAAAGCAAAAATCGTTAAGAAAAGCCCTGGGGAAATGGGGATTAGATGAAGCTAAAAAGTACAGCTGGACTGTGTTAGCTGATGAAATTCTAGAATATTATTCACACATCCTCCACCCCAACACCCATCAAAAACAGCCTACGGCCATCAAGGAACGGCCTGTCAAGACGAAACCAAAACCGCCGGCTAAATATAAACGCGCTGTATTCGTTTTTGTTGACGGAGCTCGTTTCGACGTTTTCTTAGACCTTTTCCAACAAGGAAAGCTACCAAACATTAAAAGGCACCTTGTTGCTAATGGCGGCATATATAAAGCCGTCAGTTCATTTCCTTCTGCTACCCTTACCTCTATCCTCCCATTTATAACAGGCGTTTACCCCGGCAAGCTGGATATTTCGGGATTGCGCTGGTTCGATAAAAGAACTTTAAAAATGAGAAGTTATGTTGGACCTGGCGGACTACTGTTTGCAAAAGACGTGGGCAAAAGAGTCAAAACACTATTTGATTTCTTCGAAAACTCAATTAGTGTCTTTGGCGTTCTGCCGAATAACAAGCAGAGCTTCTTAATAGATTTAACTTACGACATTCAACGCGTAATTGCTCACTTCTCCGGCAAATATGAACAGTTAGATCAGAAAATTCGCTCGCTCGTGCAACAAAAATTAAGAAAGCATGAATTCGATCTGCTGTTTATAGGTTTTCAAGCGATCGACCACCTCTCTCACATTGAATCACCTTTCTCAGACAGTGTTCTCAGACTTTATGAGAATGTCGATGCTGCAGTAGGAGAAATTGCTGAACATTTGCAGAAAAAAAACCAACTTGAAGAAACTCTATTCATGATCATCAGCGATCACGGGTTAACAAAAACCGACGCGCAAAATCATATCGATTTGGACCATCATTTAAAGAGTTTTTTCCCTGGGATACAGCTGTTTAAAAACATTCCGTTTTTTTCCAACTTCACCTACGGACACAAATTCTACAGTGGGTTTCATCGACTTTCAATCGGCGCGCGAACAACAGGAAAAGAAGCGGTAAACATGGTCTCAGGAAACTCGATGAGTCAGTTATATTTCAAAAATTCGCCGCGCGGTGATTGGCAACCTGTTCTTTACGAAGATATGATGGACGACCATAAGCTAAAAAAACTTTACGACTATCTGTTAAAGTTGCAAGGAATCGAATTCTTAATTTCTAAAATGAATGGCGGGAAAATACGAATTGACCGGCAGGACAAGACTGGAACGCTTAAAACCGGCCTTTTAAGTCATGATGGTAAAAAATTCTGGTACGAAAATATGAATGCTGGAGATCCATTTGGATATCAAAACTTAGAGGGAGAATTAAGTTTTAAAGAAATTTTGGAGAGAACGATTGATACAAAATATCCCGATGCGCTTGTCGGAATTTGGCAACTCTTTTTTTCCAAAAGGGCAGGCGACCTTATTGTAACTTCTTCTCCCGAATACGACTTGCGGAATCCAAAGTATGAGTGGCCGATAAACCCTCGCGCAACACACGGCTCTCTCGTCAACACACACACCCTAGTCCCTTTCATCACAAACGCTAGGTGTTTACGGGGCAAATTATTTAACTATGCTGGCAACAACAACCAAAAAGACTTGACAAAAGGCATAAGGTCAGTTGATGTTTTCGCGATTTTACTAGAGGAATTGGGCAAGAAAATACCGTGGAGTTACAAGATTGATGGTAAATGTCCCGAATGACAGCAACGTACTCACAAATGAAACTTCTAAAGAAAATTCAACCGACACAAGCATTAAAAGCCCTCTTTGTGATTGTAGTTCTCTTCTTAGCTTTACACTGGTTGATACCTATACTAACTTCTGATGAGTTCAGATCTTTTGTTGAGAAATTAGGCCCGTTCGGCCCGCTGGTGGTTATCACATACACTGTTCTTTCCCACGTACTTGCGCCCGTAGCTGGCACCCCAGGCATTCTGTTAAGCATCACCATGTTCGGTATCTACCGCACAATGTTGTATGTCTATCTAGGAAGTATGCTCAGCGCCAGCATTAATTTTTTTATTAGCCGGCACTTTGGCAGAAAGTGGGTAACTAAGCTTGCTGGCACAAGAACAATGAACGAAATTGACGAATTCGTCGAAGCTTCGGGAACACCCCTTTTAATTCTAAGCCGCGTGTTTGGATTCTCTTTGTTCGAAGTGGTCTCCTATGCAGTGGGATTTACTAATATGCCATTTAAAAAATACTTCGCCATCACGGCTGTATTCAGTTTGATTCCCAACATTGCCTTTACTTACATTTTTAGAAACATCGACATCACTTCGGGCAAGAGCCTTATTATTTGGCTAGTTACCCTCATCGGCACCGGGATCCTCTTCGCCCTTTTCATAAAAAAGTATTCGAGAAAAAGCAAGAGAGAAAGCTGAAGCCTGCACTCGATAAGCTAATCCAAAGCAAACAGCAGCATCTGGCTACATTGCGCCTGCTCCGCAGGATACTCAACTAACCAAACCAAAAAAGAAGCCCTGGAAATACCCGGACTTCTCCTCTCATTTAGTCGCCTACTCCCTCCATCACTTAATCATCTTTTTGTCTTAAATCCTTCAAATCTCTTTAAATCCTTGCTTTTGCGAACTTCCATTCGTCCCACCCGCGCCGATGGCGGGCCGTGGTGGCACCAATCGAGAAATTCGCTTAGCGCCGATTCCTCACCTTCTGCCTCAATATAGACCGAACCATCCGGTTCGTTGCGAACGAAACCGGTTACACCCAACTCATTAGCTTTTTCGCAAGCCGCGACTCGAAAAAACACCCCCTGCACATGACCGTGGATTTTGATATTGAAATGTTTTCGCATAGAGTTAATATAGTTCCCGCAAAACAATTTTACCTAATTCCTTATTGTAGCGGCTAGGCTTTTCCGCCAAAGGCGGATCAGCCTCTGGCTGAAGCCTAGCAACGGAAGGTCGTAATCCCACCTGACGCGGGTCTAAAGACCCGCCGCTACAAGCGGACCTCAACTAGGCGCCAATTAAAAATGTGGTGAGTTTGTTTTGCGGTCGCTATAAGTTATTGAGTTATTGAATACTGCGGCAGGCTCAAGGTGAACCTAATCGCGACTAATACAGATGGCATGGTACTGAACTCTGCTATTTAAAAGCAGGGGCTGGGGGGTATTCTTGTTATTTGCCCCCCCCAGCCCCGGTGTGTTCAAACACTCTCTACAGCTTCTGCATCTCCCTCAACTTCCTTGAAGCTGTTCTGAGGTGAGTCCGTGCCGACTTGATATTCCCTCCTCGGATCGCTTTTTGAGCGGCCAAAAGTGCATTGGCCGCCTCAACCCGAGATTGCAAATAGGGTTTAAACTTTATCGTGCCCAAATCGGAAACCAGTTGAGAAATTCTGCGAGTTGCTCCCCTGCCCTGGCCCTGACTACCTCTCAAGGTTCTGAACAAAGACGTGTTGAGCATACTGTTCACCGCGCCAGTGGTCTGACGGATAACTTTTCGAATTCGTTCCTGCTCAATCTGCAGAGCTTTCTTGCGAGCGGCAATCTTGCCTCGGATTATACTGATTTGGTTCTCCAGACGCTGGCACAGATTACATACCGCCGCTCTAGCCATAATCGCCCGAGATGGCGGATTGGTGCGCCCCAGAGAATCTATCAGTGATTTTGCCTTATCAAAGTGCCCGCCCGCCCTTAGCTTCCATTCGTTCTGAAATGTGCCAAAGCGTTGGGCCAATCGGGCAAAATCTGTTTTGATTTGATCTCGCTCTGCACCCGATAGCTCTTTCCACCTCCACAAACGCGCCTCAATATCATGAGCAGTAGAAATAAAAGCCGCTATTTGCAGAATTTCTCTCGCTTCATATTTGCTCTCAATATGCTCCTGCATCCGGATAGCCGCCGGTAAATCTTCGACTATTTGAGAACCCAGTCTTCGCCACCACGAATGCGCGGTAGGAAACCAGCGAGAAATAACGACCCGTCCATCACGGGCCGGCCTCACTCCCGCCGCCGCCAAAGACACAACGCCTCGACCACCCCTGCGCCGCCGTCGACGCGTATCAATTACTACCTGCCTGCCCATTTCTTTTCCCTCCCTTTTCTTATTTCTTAAAGAGCTAATTCATCACAACTACAACCCCCGCGGCAGACGCCGCGGGGCTTTCCCTTTTCTAATCTAAGCCTCACGATCGGCCAATATAACCGCCAAGAAGGTCGTTATCGGCACCGCTAATATCAACCCAATACTTCCAACTAAGGTTCTCACAATTTCCTCGGCAATTATTTCGTAATTGACAACTTCACTCAACATACGGCCGCTGTCGGTAAATAGTAACAGAAGCGGCAAAGAAGCCCCAGCATAAACCAAAACCAGGGTGTTAACCATTGAGGAAATGTGATCTCGGCCTACTTTCATCGCCCTCCAAAAAAGTCTCTTAGAATTTAACCGTGGGTTTACTTCTTTAAGATTAAAGACTACTGAGGACTGCGCAATGGTAATATCATCCAATACCCCCAGCGCCCCAATCATAATACCCGCCAAAACTAAACCTTTAATATTCACTACCCCCTGCGTCGCTGTTTGCAAAAAGGCCGCCTCGTCGGAAGAGAATCCTGTTAATCTGGCAAAATCAACAAAGACCACACCCAAAATCCCGGTGATAATCAAGGCTGCCAAAGTCGAAACCACAGCAACAGAAGTCTTCTTATTCACCCCGTGAGACAAATAAAAAGAGACCGGAATAATCAAAAATGAACCTAAAACTGTCACTAATAATGGATTAGAACCTTTGGAAATCTGCGGCAGAATAAGCAGGAAAATCACCAAGAAAGAAAACACCATTCCTAAAAGCGAAGCTCCGCCCCACCCGCGGGCAACTAAAACGGAAACTAAAACAAAAATTATAAACAACCATATCAATGCGCCGCGCCTTAAATACTCAGTAATAAAGCAAGTCTGCATATTTTCGGAGTTAACTTCACAACTAACTAAAACCCTATCCCCTACCAAATACTGAGGCAAGTTGATAACCGGCACATGCCCACTCTCAATTTCAAGCGCCTCCCCTACCAAAGAGCCTTTAGTAACTTCTAATTTAAGCTTTTGGTAAAGACGGGGTTGTTGAAACTCTCCCGCCGACTCAATTGTTCGTTCTTCGAGAACTTCAATGACTGTAGCTTCGAGAGTTTCGGAGGCGAGGACAGGGTGGGGAAAGAGCATTACAGCAATTAGAAATGTTGAAAGTATTATTTTTTGTTTCATTGAGCTCTAAAAATGGTTGAATGGTTGCATAGTTGCATAGCTATAAGGGGCATAATTCGCGACTTAGTTGTAGTAGCAAACGACAAAACACAAACTCAATCCACCTCAATCGCAGAATAAATTCTGCTAGTACAGGTAAATGCTTCCTGCTCATTTCGAACATTCATTTTATTCTCTCAATCCTGATCGCCTTCCCCGCAATCAAACACTCTGCCACTTTCTTATACGCCCTATCCAGCGTACGCGCAAAAGTTGGCTGACTAATCTTCATTTTCTTCGCCGCCTCAATTTGCTCCAAACCATCTACGTCGTGCAATTTAAGTGCTTCCAGTTCGTCGGGCAATAAAACAATCTCCTCTAAATGGCGGAGAGGGATTCCCTGCGGCTTAAAATAATGCACGCAGGGCTTAAATCGTAAACAGCGGGGCTTTCTAGGTCTAGACATAGCTTAAGTATGATACAACAATTAGACAGGGACAGCAAATGAAGTGATGACAGCGGGCAAAGTCTAATTGCGCCGCTGGTAATTAGGTCCGCCAGAGGCGGATTAATCCTGCCTCGCCGGCAGGCGGGTCCGCCTTCAGAAAAAGTGAAACTTTTTCTGGGTGTCATTGAATAACTAGGTAATTGGGTAACATGTGATACACTTAACCCTATCATGATGACTCATACTGGGAAAATACCCACTTTCAAAACAATTAAAGAAGAAGCCAAATTCTGGGACACTCACGACATCACCGACTACCTATCGGAGATGAAATCCGTGGAGGTAGAATTTGTTGTGCCGCGAGAAAAAAAAAAGAACTTCTTACTATCAGAATTCAATCTAAAGTAAAAGAAAAAATTAATAATTTAGCCCTGAAACACGGTGTCTCCACTTCTACTCTAGCCAGAATGTGGCTGATCGAAAAACTGCGCGAGAAAACACCCCACGATCCCTCTCAATCTTTAGTTCTTCGCGATAAAGATTAAAACTTTGATTACCAGACATCTATCATTAGAATTAAAATTTGTTTCAAAATTAGTCATTCGTCATTAAAATTCACAACCTAATTCCCTACCTAATTACCGTCCGCCGAGACGGCGGACTAATTACCGCGACTCCCGCCAAATCGACTTGGCGGGAGCGCAAGTTACCCAATCACTTCTTCATCTCCTCCTCTTCCTTCTTCACCATCTCCAACTCTTCCTCTAATGCCTTGCGATAATCCGCAAGTTCCTCTTTAGTAGGACGAGGAGCAAATCGGCCGCCGAAAAGGCAGCCTAGTCCGCGCCGCATACCACGCCCTTGTCCCCTGCCCCATCCTTGTCCCCAGCCCATACCTCCACCGCAGGGGCCTCTACCCAAACCGGTGCCGGGACCTTGGCCTTGCGGACCTGTTCCATTTAAATTTGGCATATTTATCACCTCTTTTCAATGACAGCCGGAAAAAACAAGTCGAAGACACAGTTTTTTCCGTTGCTAGAATTAACCCTCCGTAGCCCGCAGGGCGAAGGAGGGCTCAATGAGAACCGCCAAAGGCGGTTGTTCTATTGTTCAAATTAGCCACGTTTATCCCGATGTCCATCGGGATATTTCGTGGCTTTTACCACATTCTGAATACACATTCATCATATATATTCAAAACCCGTTTGTCAAGTTGGAAAAATAACTTGGAAGTATGCTCACCGCCCTGCCAGCAAAATTTGACAAATTCATTTTCTTACGCTAAGATACGGTAAAAATAAAATCGCGGAGGCAAAAGGTGGCGAGAAAGAAACGAAAGTCAAGGTATCGGAAAACCCACAAATTAGAAGTAACACTGCGACTGGGAGAAGACTACAAGAATGTAATCATAGAAACAGTGAAAGGCCTTCACCATAACAGGAGCAGCACATTACCTCACACCGCTTTTGTTCCACGGGGAACGTTACTTCAGCAACGAATCACCGTAGACCTTGGGGGTGGGAAAAGCAGAATAGTCATAGTCGTCCCCAAGAGACGAATTAAACAGGGGCAAATAGAGCTGAGGTTGTAAACAATCCTCTTCTACACAAAGGCACGGCCACAACAGGCCGTGCCTTCTCTTTTTTGCCCCTTTCTCTCCTTCTCTTATCCACCCCACCATTAATTCCGCGCCTGCGACTAATAAGTGGCATAAGCCCTGTTATTTGAACAAAGAGAATCTATTACTCGAGATTACTGTATTCCCCCGGGGTTATCGTCTTTAGAGTCTTTACCTTCCTAAATTCTTTATCAAAAGTACAAAGAACAGCCTCTTTAGGAAGCTGGGTTGCAATAAGGCAATCGGCGAACTTTATTTTGGTCTTTCGGTAAACTTTCAGCGCTTTTCTAAAATCCGTCTTCTCTATCAACGTCAAATTTCTGGTTTCCAAAATACACTCAATATCCTGCAAAACTTTTTCTTGAGATATCTTTAAGAGTGAGGTTAAAACATAGTGCACTTCCAAAAGTACAATAGTAGAAGTGTAAGGCCTAAACCTGCCCGCTTCTGCTTCTATAAAGAAATCAACACACTCCTGATACTGCTCTTTTACATCGGCTAACAAGAACCTTAACCAGACATTGGTATCAATAAATATTTTCATAACTCCTATAATTTATAACCGGGAATAGTCAATTTGATCACGAACTGTCTCTAAGTTGAGCTTTTTCTTAGCCAAGGATTTATATTTCCCTCCTAGAGATAAAAGCGCGCTCTTCTGTGGGGTTATAATCAGCTTATCACCAGCTACCTCCAATCGGGCTTTAGACGATTGAGTCAAGCCCAGCTGTTCTCTAACGCGAGTAGGAACATAAATCTGCCATTGGGGGGTAATAGTTATTAACTGCGGCATGTTAATAACTATACTTCATTAATAATACAGTGTCAAGACAGAAAACCTCACGGATTAATCGTAAACATCACTGCTGAACTGGAACCGAAGACATCGGGTTGATAAAGCTCGTAGGCACGAGACGGGAGGGCAGAAAATTTACCCGGCGTGGTAGCCCGCATTTTATAAGTAAACTCATAAATGCCCTTAGATAAATAGGTTACAAACACTAGTACACGGTCATCCCGCATCTCCCGACTAGAGTACCAGACCGGCTGACGGTAATCGGCATTCTCCCTGAGTTTCTCAAAAGTGTCTTGGTTGGAAATATGCTCGGTGGCAAATGAGACGTTAATAGGATCAAACCCCGCCGGAAAATAATCTTCTAAAACAACATGATGGCGATTTTCCGGTACCAACAGAGTCACTCGCGTTGTAATTGTCTCACCTGCATTTATTTCCTGCACCTCGCTACCATCCTGGTTAAAATAAACTCGCTCAACAACCATGCCCTCGTCTTTAGGTTCAATCAAGTCCAAAGGGGTATGTTTTTGCAAATTAAGATGGTAGTACAAGGTCCCTGCTCCTGTCTTTTTAAGCGCCACCGGCAGTTGGTCATCCTGCACCAGATGAGCTACCGAAACCATAACCGTATCTTGTTCCAATATTCGTTTCAGATCAAAATTTCCCTCAAGGACAGAACCTCCACCGACTTTAACTGAGTAGGTAAAATCTGTCTTTTCTGTTTCCATAGCATCAATATAATCAGCCAGCGACATTAGGACACTAATCGTATTTTGCGTCGTGCTCCAATAACCGTCTTTTTTTATCTCCAGCAGATAATTTAACGCAGGCTCAATAAGCGGGTGCTTAATGGAATTAGCAAGCAAAGCCTGAATCATTAAGGCAGATGACTTAGTAGTAGAAGAAAGAGTCTCGTAAGAAAATTCTTCCTCCCAGCGAGCGGTATTCGCTGTTCTCCTAACCAGTCCCGTTAAGTCATTAAACACTCTACCCTTACTGGATTCCAAAACCTGCCGATTATGTAGTGAATGGCCGGCAAGATTTTCCATTGCCAAGTACAAATAAATCCGACTGGAAGCGGTAAATAGTGTCGGTTGAACAATATATCTACCATACAAATTACGCGCGTAAGATACTGAGCCTTCGTTAACTAAACTGTCAACATACAAGAGATAAGCCCGTACGCGAACACTATTTAGTTCGCTCTTAAGCTGTGTTAACGAATATTCTTTAGCTGATTCATAAACTTGCCGATCAATATTTGCGCCTGATTCCTGAACTTCATGCAGTCCCTGCAGAACATAGGCCGACAAGTATGCATTGGATGCGTTATCACCCGGCCAGTACGACCAGCCGCCATCGACTCGCTGAGACGTATAGAGTTTTTGCAGTGAAGTAGAAATAATGCTGTCGGCATAATAAGTCTCGGTCAAAACATTAGTCCCTAACTTTTCATTCAAGCTCTGATTTAGTAGCGCCGCCAGCATCTTAGTAACAATTTGCTCCACACAATCATAAGAAAACCCCAAAGCATAATCCATTCCGCCTTCCAACTGATTCAAAAGAGAAGCAGAAACATTTATTGACAACTCGGCCAAGCCGGCCGCACCCTCGGCCAAATCATCCTCCTCCCCAGCAAAAACCTCTACTGTTTCCGTAATCGAAGTCTTGGTATGCCCACCGGCAGACGTTGTCTCTACTGAGCTAGGGCGCTTAAGAGGCAGTGTCAATTCCAATCCATCAGTTAGACCACTCAGACTGTCGGCTTGATAGGTAATCTTCGCCTCAGTGCCCCTTGAAATTTTCGCGGGCCAGTATAGCCTTGCCGAAGCATTAGGTTCTATAGAAACTGTTCTTAAAGTATTCTTTTCGACAAACTCAAATCCTTCGGCAGAAACGCTGGCATTCACCTGTTGACCAAAATCGGTCTGATTCTGAATCACCGCCCCCACATAAACTTCATCTCCCCAAACCCCAAACCGCGGCAGGATCGGGCGAATATACAAATCTTCCGCCACTAAAATGTCTTTGGCCGCCGAACCGACACGGGTTTCAGCATCCGAACCGACAAGCAAAAGGTTAAAAGTGGTTAAATTATCCGGCAGTTCAAATTTGCCTTCAGCCCTCCCCTCTTTATTTGTTCTTAAATTGGCTTCAAAGATGACTGTGTCCAGAAAGTTCTTGCGCGATGTGTCTCTCCTCGAGTCGTCAAAACCCGCACTGCCTGAGCCGCCCTTAGCCCCTAACCCCGCCCGCACAATTAATTTCTCCAAAGAAGCAATTAGTGAGTGAGTGTTCTGAACTTGCAAATCTCTTTCAAAATAGAACTTTTGCAGGATATCTCCCAAATTAACATTAGAGAGAGAAAGGACCGCCTTATCTACTACCGCCAATGAAAAATCCGCTTCCACCGGTTGACCATCAGCATCCATAGCGGAAATTGAATACTCAACTGTCTCCTGCGGGCGATATCTTTCCTTATTGGTTTCTATGGCCAGCTCCAATTCCCGAGGCTTAATATCCACTAGTAGTTTGGTTAAGCCAATTTTAAAGTCCGGCGGGTTGAGAATTGAATTACCGGGTTTAACCGCCGTTAAAGAGACAAAAACATTAGGAACATAATTTTCTTTAATCTCTACAGTAAAGTCCTGAGAATTTCTAGGCAAATCAACCAGATGATAATCAAGCACATTTAGCCTCTCTATCGTCACTAACCCCTTGGCATCTTCAAAAGGAAGCGGGGCGAAAATACTGGCACGTTCCCCCGCCTGATATTCACTTTTTTCCATCACTAGGTCAATACGGTCATGGTCTGCTTTTTTAAAAGAAATCGTCTCGTCATCAGCTGAAACCCAATGCGTCAACGAAGATTCCCATTGACGACCCTGAGCATCCTTGGTTTTGGCCTTAACAATGTAATATCCTGCTTTTTGTGGAATGAACGAAAAACTGCCCTCTCCAGAAGTTCCGGAAACAATTTGCCCTTGCTCAGTTAGAGTATCCACAGGCTCAGACTTGGTGTAGTACTGACCATCGTCACCCAATTCTTTCACATAAGTCCAAACCCTTTCGTAAACTTCCCAATTAACTTTCTGGCCAGCAATTCTTTGCTCATTAACGTTTAAAACAACCAAATCGAACTTTGATTCTAAATTTTTATATCCGTAGTATTCGTGCGGCTTTATCCCCACCAGTCGCTCTCCGGCATACATTCGGAAATCAGCCTCATTTCCGGCAGTTTGATTGTTAACATCTTGTACTCCCATGGCAACAACATATTCTAAAAGATTCCACCCTTCATCTTTCTCGGAATCTTTAACTAAGCTAAAACTCAGATCAAATTCCCCCTGCGAGCCGGTTCTGCCCTGTCCCTCCTCAGCATCAACAAAACTCGACGAATAACCAGAATAAGGATAAGAAAGGTAACGGGCTTGGTTAAAATAATAACCAATGTCTTGCGGCCAGGAATAATACCCGCCGCGCTTAGAAACTTCATAAGTTACCGGAGCATTGGCCACAGCGCCGCCTCCAAAGTATGAGGCGCTAAGCGAAACTTTAGCTGTGTCCCCAACAAGATATTTATCTCTATCAGTCTCAATAACAACCTGATAATCAGGTTTACGATACTCCTCAACGCGAAATGGTCGCCTAAAAACATCCTCTCCGTACTTAACCTTTAGATAATATTCACCCATTGGCAAATCGTCGGCCAGACTGATTGAACCAGTAAAAGAACCGTAACCATCAACCAAAAGCGTCTGCCGAAAGATTTCTTCTTCGCCCAAAAACTTATACCCCTGACTTGCTACGACTTCCACTTCGGCGCCGGCTGGCGGCATGGCATAAACCACATCCTTCTCCAACCTTAAATAGCCCTTAAAAAAGACTTCCTGCCCTGGACGGTACAATGGACGGTCAAATGTCAAGAACACTTCCCGGCTTTCGCAGGAATCATAACTTGATGAATAGACACTAAAATCATAATTGGCGATTCCATTATTAAACTCCCAGGTTACTAAAGAAACATCATCCTGCTTGCGGCCAATAGCAACAAATTTCTTATCGTCATAACCACTGCTGGTTTTAGGCCAGACAACATTTTCACGCATCACTCCATCAGCGTTAGTTTCGGCTTTTGTCAACAGTTCATTACCTATTGTGACCACCTCAATCTCCATATCGGAAACTGGCTCCGCCGTGTTAAAACTTGTTGCCCAAGTAAAAACCTGCTCTGGAGATACTTTTAGCAAGAGGCCGGTTTTAGAAAGAACCAAAATCAGATTATCATGTGCTCCCCCATCTACCCTCGCCTCCAGAAAATATATCCCCGGAAGAAACAGTTCGCCCTCTTTAGTAATTTCGGAAACAACATTAAAAGGCACATCAGGCGTCATCCCAAAACTCTGTGACCATGTATGTATTTTTGAGTATTGGGTAAGATCCACGCTCTGCCAAATAGTTGAACGTTCAGAAGTACTCGTTCTTTCGTTTATTAGGGCCACCACCTGCGCATTAGTCAGTTCGTAGAGTTCATAGTCAATTTTTTCCACGTTAGTTACCTTCGCCGCAACTCTGGGAACAACATCTGCGTTCTGAATAGCAATATATTTATTAACCAAGTTACTGGAAATAAGGCCAATTGTTTTGGGTAAGGGAGCTGTGGAAAATTGAATTGTGTATGTTTGCGGCAGTGAGCGCCCGTACAAATCTTTAACTGTCTGTGGAATAGTGATGGTATATTCTGTTGAAGCTTTCTGCCAAAAATAAAGTGTCGCCTTCCTGCCCCAACCGCTAACATTAAAGTCCGATTCTGGCAGAGGATTAACTTTAATCAGCTCCTCAATCTCCCCAGAATTCATCGGCGACTTAAAAGTTAATTTAAAGGAGCCTCTCTCATAATTATCCTGACCCCAAAGAGTCTGCTTGTCATTAGGCGTAGTAAAAACTAGTCCCGGCAAGTCAGCTGTTTTAAAGTCCCAACCCAATTCCGCTTCTGAACCGTAATTACCCAATTTGCCCAACGCCCCGGAATTAAGCTGGGCATGATAAACAGTTAATGGGTTAAGGTCCTGAATTGGTTCAAAAATGAACTCTTTATCCGAATCCCAAGAAAAATTAACCGCGACTTCCCCTCCGGCATCTTTTTCAAAAAGATCAAATCTCTCTTCAACCGACTGCCTATTCATATCTTGAGTAAAAGTAATCATCCATTTTTGCCTCGGCCCTAAATCTTCAATGGTTTTTTCGTAGTTGTAAATGCGAGAAAAGTAATCCTCTTTATCGTAAGACGAATATCGTTGATACGACAAATAATCCACTGCCGGACGCTGAGTAATAAAAGAAAAAGAATAATCCTCGCGAAAAATATCTCCCTGAGGCGAAACAATATCTTTGTCAATCTTCACCGTATATTTGGATGAAGGATTAAGTAATTGCGACGGTCTAAAAACATATGCCGATGTTCCCATCCACTTGCCAACTCCATTAAGAGGCGGCTCGATACCTAGAATATTCTCTCTCTGTTCATTCTGGTCAGTCGTAGTTAGAGAAACCATCGGACGGTCAAACATGACCGTGATTAGTGTATCCAAATTGCTGGTATCGAGCGGTGACGCAAATATTACCTTAGGGTCCCCCAAAGTAGTAAAAGAAAAGACAAAGTCCTCGCCAAGATTTTTTCCGTTCCTGCCCTTGGCGTTTTGATTTATTTGAACTGTGTAGGTAATGTTCTTTTCCAGTTTTTGTTGAGGCCTGAATATTAATGACTGATTATTGTTCCATGTGAAATTACCGTCAGCTTGGGGCTGTATCTGAAAAGCGCCCTCTACAGATTCGCGGTTCATATCAATGTCAAAGGTAATCTCCACAACAGCTGTTGTTTCAACTTCAATCGACTCGGACGCGGGGAATACGGCAATAATATGAGGGATTTGGGTTATTTTCTGAACCTGGAGTGCTATCTGCGGCAGAAAAAACATGACAAGAACAAGCACTGCTACTCCCATACCCACCAAAACCTTCGCTCTTATTGGCAAGTTTAAAAAACAAACCCTAATCTTATCCAACACTCTTTGAAATGGAGAAAGTAAACTTGATGCAAGGAAATTTCGCAACAAGCCCAATCGATCAGACAAGCGGGGAAAACGGCCCATTCCTTCTGTAGGACTTTGTTGATTGATTGACTCTTGATTTTCCATTAATGAGCCTAAGGCACTATAACCGAATAATAACCTCCACACTCCCTGCCCATGTTAGTTTGTTAATTTGGTCCGCCAAGAGCAGGTAATCTTTAACTTTTAACTTTCAAACACGTAAAGGCTTCGGCAAGCTCAGCCCACGTGGCATGCTTTTAACTTCTCGCTACCACCTCAAAATCTACCATATCTGAATCTCCCCGCCAATTAGCAACTTTTAACTGACACTTCCCTGCCTGTGGAGACCAAACAAACTTAGCCGTTCGGTCCACCGTTCCGCTACTGCCAAGGGATTGACCATTAAGAAACCACTCAACTGTATCTGGGGACAAAACTTCCGCCCTGAAAATAATTTTCTCGAATTCGGACAGATCATCTCGATTATTTATCTGAAAAATCTGCCCGTTGTAGGGATAAACTATTTCAACTTCTTGATTTCCAGCAAATTTCTGTTCTTCCTGAAATACTTCGTTGTCCCTTGGCTCTGTGCCAGCCAGAAAGAGTTCCGATTTAATATCACTGCAATTTGCGTTTAGACAAACATCCTGATGATAAATACCCTCTGGTTCATCAAACCAGCCGGCATACCCATTTCTAAGATACATCTCCATTAAATCATTCCAGATAGGAGCGGCTCCTTGTGCCCCAGACAAACCCAACATTGGCGATTGGTCGGCATTTCCCGCCCACACCCCCACCGCTATTTTAGGCGTATAGCCCAAGGCCCAACTGTCACGAAAATCTTGCGTAGTACCGGTTTTAGCAGCCGTTTTTTGCGACGTGACCAGAGGATTAATCTCCGGAAAAGCAAATCGGCGAGCTCGGTTATCCGAAAGAACATCAGCAATTAAATAACTTAACTGCTTGCTGAAAACACCCAGCACTTTCTCCTCGCGAGAAGGTTGATGTTCATAAATAACTTTATCATTTTGAAAAATCTTTTTGATAGCATACGGCTCCACGCGGGCCAACTCATTAGCCAAAGCGGCATAAACCGATGTCAACTCCAATAAAGTTACTTCGCCCCCGCCCAAAGTAATCGCTAAATCATAACGGTAAGTATCGGAAAAGCTATTAATCCCCAATACTTTGGCTGTTGCAAAAAAATTATCTAAACCTATTTTATCCAAGAGCTCTACTGCCGGAATATTTAATGAAGAAGCTAGCGATTCCCGCAAGGTTACCAGACCGCGCTGGCGCTGATCGTAGTCTTCGGGTACATAAACTTTTCCATCATGCGTATAAAAGACCTGCAAGCTGTCATGAAGCGGTGAAGACAGTGTAAACCCCTCATCCAGCGCCTTAAGATAAGTTACCGGCTTTATCGCCGAACCCGGCTGACGCAAAGACTGAATTAAGTCAACGTCTGTATCTTTCTCCGAAACTGAAACATTGCAGGTATAACCTAAAATTTCACCAGTGACAGGATTAATAGAAACCGCAGAGGCATTATTGACTTCATAATCAATAGCAATCTCTTTAAGATTTTCTGTCAGAATGCGCCCGCTTTCCAGCAAAAAGCTCTGATCCAAAGTTGTTTCAATAGTTAATCCGAGAAGAGTTCCGGCGGCATTAGACGATAAATTTAGAATTTCTTGAACTTCATTAGATAAGTATTGCCGCAAACACTGACTCGCCAGATTTTCGGAAAAAGCGCTGGTAAAATGCAATGTTTCCAAATAGGCCAAATTTGCTTCATTCAGAACAAGCGCGCCTGCTTCCACTCCTCGATCAAGAACATACTTTTGACGACTCTTCAGCAAATCCAAGTTATTCTCAGGCTCAGAAATTCCGGGGAGATGAAGAAGGGCCAAGAGGGCAGAACCTTCGGCTAAATCCAAATCAGAGGCGGTTTTCGCAAAATAGCGTTGGGACGCGGCCTCAATACCATAGGCTAATCGTCCAAAATACATCCGGTTAAAATATTCATACAAAATTCTATCTTTCGACCAGATAGAGTCCAAGACTACAGCAAAAAGCGACTCAACAGCTTTTTGATACAAAGTTTTTCGGCCCGTGCCCTCACTAAACAAAATGTCGTGTGCTACCTGCTGAGTAATAGTTGAACCACCGGAAACAACTTTTCCTTCTTTGAAATTTAGATATACCGCGCGGACAATACCCTTTATATCAACCCCCGGGTGGGTATAAAAACCCTCATCTTCAGCAGAAATCAGTAATTGAGGCAGAAACGCAGGCAATTTTGTTAATTCCAGTGGATACCTAAATCCCTTATTAGTAATTCGGGAAAACAGACTTTGTCCATTCCGATCCGTAAAAACCGGAGAAGCTTGAGTTTCAAAATCTATACGCGACCAGAGGAGAAAGATACCAGTAACTAGGAGAATAATTAGAATTAGAAAGTAATATTTCACTATATCAAGCAATTAAACAAACAAGAAATCGAGAGACAAGGCGACTGAGCGATTGAGTAATCAAGCAATCTAGTGCTCTAGTGACCGAGCGATTGGTCGCTCAGTACCTCAATCGCTCTGTACCTTGATCGCTTACGCTCACTTCTTCCTCTTCTTCTCCATTCCATAAAAGCGGGTGCGGTCGCCGCGGAAAATTAAATCAATTTCACCAGTGGGGCCGTTGCGGTGCTTGGCGACGAAAAGCTTGATATGCTCACCTGCTTTAGACTTTTGCTCTTCTTCGTCTTCAACCCGATATAAAAACATGACTACATCGGCATCCTGTTCAATACTGCCGGAATCACGCAGGTCGGAAAGCTGAGGCTTATTGCCTCCACGAGACTCCACGGCACGAGAAAGCTGGGACAAAGCCAATACCGGACACTTAAGCTCCCTCGCCAAGTTTTTAAGCCCCTGAGAAATCTCCGAAACCTCCTGGACACGGTTTTCCAAATTACGCGACACCGCCAACTGCATATAATCAACGACAATGAGCTTGACCTCATGCTCCAACTGCAACCGGCGCGCCTTAGTACGCATTTCGATTATTTTTTGCCCCGGTGTGTCGTCTATAAAAAGCGGCGCATCGCCCAAGATACCATAAGCATCGCCCAGCTTTTTAAAATCATCGTCAGACAAATTACCTGTAGTAATTTTCCACGAATCCACGTCTGCTTGTGAAGCTAAAAGTCTATCCACTAACTCTTCTTTAGATGATTCCAACGAAAAAAACCCGACTGGGATTTTCTCGCGCACTGTTATATATTGAATAATATTTAAGGCGAGGCTTGTTTTACCAATCGAGGGTCTTGCCGCCAGTACAACCAAATTGCCATCTTGCAAACCAGCAAGAACATTATCAATATCCCGAAATCCCGTAGGCAGGCCGCGAAATTTCTTTTTCTTTTTGTGCAGTTCTTCCAATCGGTCAAACGAATCCACCAATGTATCTTTGACTAAAACAAACTTTCGGGTAAGATGTCTCTGCGAAATGGCAAAGATCTCCTGCTCAGCTTCACTAAGAACCTCACCAACTGACAACTCACCACTGTAAGCCTTTTCTGTTAAATTAGTAGCCGAAGAAATCAAGCGTCGTCGGATAGAACAGTCTTTAACAATTTGCGCGTATGATTCGACGTGTGCCGCCGTTGGCACCATATTGACTAAAGCCGCCAGATAAGCATCGCCGCCAATGTCTTTGAGTTTCTTTCGGTCTTTAAGTTCGTCGGAAACAGTCACCACATCAGCCGGCTCGTGTCTTTCGTAGAGATTGAGAATTGAAAGATAGATCTCCTGATGATTGCCACGATAAAAATCTTGAGGTTTAATCTTCTCGGCAATCTGAATGATCGCATCCTTATCAATCAGTAAAGCTCCGAGGACCGACTGTTCGGCATCAAAATTGTGGGGAGGAGTTTTGATCATAGTTAAAAGTGAAAAGTTAAAAGTGAAAAGTTAGAAAATTCACAATTAGCAATCCCTAGTACTAAACTAGAGAATCTCACTCGGGTTTCTTCTTGCCCCTGAGGGAAGCTGTGCTGGAACCCAAAATTTTAGATATCTCCGTTACCTCATTAAGTAGAGGATTAATAACCTCAGCAGGAACTTTATTCGAATCTCTAAGAAGCCCGAGCCAAAATCTAGTTTCGTTAGCGGATTTCAAAGCATACAAGAGAAAATTAATAAAGTCTTTTGTAGAACAAGCCGCTTGCGCCTCCACAATATTAGCCCCAACACTACAAGCGCAACGCAAAAGCTGGTCGCCAAGTGTCCAAAAGACTCGCCGATTCGGGAAATTATCTACCAGCTTAATAACCTCCAAGGAAAAATTGTAACATCGCTTAATTAACTTGCGAGCAAATTCCTTATTGTTCATGTCGAATGAGTAACTCTAATATGTATATTTCCCTACTTTTCACTTCTAATTGTGTCAGATGCGACCTCACTTTAAACTTTTCACTTTTAACTTTTAACTATGTAGACCTCAGTTTCCTCCGGTAGCTGCCCCTTCTGACTCAACTTCAGTTCTCCCACTCGCTTCACTTCTCCTCCCATCTCCTCCAAAAATTTATCCACGGGGTCAATTTCGGAAATTTTCACCCCTTCAACTTGATAATGGGAAGGAATAACAATAGACGGTTGCAGCTGAGCAACCACTTCGGCGGCAGTCTCATAATTAATTGTGTATTTCCCGCCCACAGGAAGGATTAGTACATCAATTGAACCCAAATCTTCCACTTGCTCCTGAGTTAACTTGTGACCCAAATCTCCCAGGTACGCCACGCTGAACTCCTCCAGTTCAATGCGATACATAGTATTAAACCCACGTTCTTGACCCTGCTTATCATCATGATATGACAACATTCCAAAAATACGCACCCCGCCAACTTCATATTCTCCCGGAGAGCCAATTACCAATCGCGCACCTTTCACACCTGCAACATAATTATGATCTTTGTGCTGATGAGAAACACAAACTACATCCGCCTCCTGATTCTTCCATGGCAAACCCACAATCTGCGGGTCAAAGGGATCAACAATTAAAGTTATTCCTTCACCTGCTATTTTGAAACTGGCCCAGCCGAGATAAGATATTTGCATATTCGCAGTTTAACAAATTTAGGAGAAATTTTGAAGAGGAAAAAAAATCACAATCTCTCAAATTCCTTCCGCGACACACCCATTTGTCTGATGATATTACGTAACGTTCCCACTCTTACTTCGCGGTGATGAGGAATCACACAGGTTTTTCTCGTTTCCTCGTTCCACCAAATTTCATGAGAACCTGACGTCTTTCTACGCAAAACAAAACCAGCCTTGCGTACTTTTTTAATAACTTCACGATAAGATAAAAGTTTTAATTTACTCATACGGAGACAAAAAGGGGAAATTTAATTACCTCTTTTTTCCGTAATGAGACTATATTCCTACGAACAGGCAGAGGGATAACAATGGCCTCTTCCTCATATAACTCCACCAGGCTAGCCGCAACCGCAACAGCCTCATTGACCACTTCATCCACCGTATCCCCCTGTGCATAACAATCAGGCCACTCCGGACACGCCGCAACAAAAGTACCACCATCCTCTTGCTCAATAACTAAAGGCAATTCGTATTCTTTTATTTTGACACTTTTTTTTACTGCCATTATGAATTCATCTTACATCAAAGCGCACTAAATATCAACTTCTTCCTGCTTCCCCGTCTTCATGTCTTTCACCACATAAATACCTTTCGACTTCTCTTCCTCACCAAAAATTAACACCTTATCAAACTCCTTCTTATCAGCGTAAGATAGCGCCGAACGTAATCTTTCTACTTTGAGCCCTGTCTCCACAATTTGTTCTTTTTGGCGCAGACTACGAGCAATTTTTAACACCTGCGGCAAAAATGACTCGTCCAAAAGCGGAATAAATACCCGCTCGGCTGAACTTTCAATTTGCAGCTTATCAATCAATCCCCACTCTTCCAAAAACAATTTAATCGTCTCATCTCCCGGAGCACAACCAACCGCTGGAAACGGATCCGCGCCGAATAAACCCGCCAGAGCGTTATAACGCCCGCCGCCAAAAAGCGAACGATTGTTCTTGGAACTTTTGTCGAAAACCTCAAAAACCATCCCATCGTAATAATCAAAACCGCGAATTAAGCTGGGTTTAAACTCCAGCCAGTCGGCATAGCCTAATTGGGCGAAATTAGACATAATAGGGTGAATTGACTGGTCCAAAATATCCTGCGCCTCACCCAACCCTAATCTCTCAAATACACCCTCGTTCGATTCCACCTTCATTAACCCTATTAACTGACCTATCTGGTCATCATTAACACCCTGTGCTGTTAACATTTCTCCAAACTTCTTCCCCTCCATTTTGTCCCACTTATCCAAAAGCCGCACCAGTTTAATTTTGTCATCTTCACTTTTAACCCCGATTGACTCCAAAACCGCATTAATTAATCGCCGGTCATTAACATAAATCACAAAAGAATCTTTCGGCGGATTAAATGCCAGCATGATTTCCAGAGCAATCTGAATCACCTCGATGTCAGCATTAATTGATTCTTCGCCGAAAATATCGTAATTTAACTGCCAAAACTCACGGTTCCGGCCGCGTTGGGGCTTTTCGTTACGGAAAAAGTTAGCAATACTGAACAAACGAATCGGCTTAGTTTGCGCCACATAATCCTTGGAAACCATGCGGGTTACCGAAGGGGTCATCTCGGGACGGATAGCCAGTTGTATATCACCGCGCTTTTCCAAAAGCGCCAGCTCTTTACCCCCCACATCCTCGCCAGACTTAGCCCGATACAAATCGGCATCTTCAACTAGAGGCGTAAGATACTCCTCGTACCCAAACCGAGTACACACCCTGCGCCAGGTATCAAAAATGTGCTTGCGGACTTTATATTCCTCCGGCGGCCAGTCATAAGTCCCGCGGGGGGGCTGGGTGGAAAGAGTTTGTTTTGCGGTCATGAGGAAATTATAACAGTATTTGTTGACCAATGCAGAAAAGGAGTTATTTACCGGTGATAATTAAATGAAGGGGAAGGCAAGAGAAGCCGTGATCGTAATCCTCATCTGTAGTAGCAGAATTCATTCTGCGCCTGTCTGTCACATTTGACCCCACCTGACAGAGTTGTAGCCCCCTCCGGAGGGACCAGAGCACGCAACCAGCCTCGCCTAGCCCATCTCGACTCGTCGAGGACGAGGAGGGCGAGTCTAGGCGGGTAAATTGCGCTACTACAATCGAGAAATTGAATTACCCTCTCATTAGGTTATTCACCCCCCAAAAAAGAAAAAGGGTCGGGCGTTCTGCCCGACCCCTGCAATTTGGCCTCCTTTCGGTGTCCTTACACTATGAGAACAACCGACCCGGCAGGAACATTGCCTGCAATCCGTTCGTAAAGAGTCGCCATAGGTTCCGGAGCCACACGCGCGACAACACTGCCGCCGACATACTTGCTAATCACATACAACGGAATAATACCCCGACGCTTAGCCAAGTGAGTAGCTCTGGCCAGTATTTGCGTGACTAGCCGGTTGCCAAGGTGGCCAGCACCACTCGGGTAAACTTGTTTCAGCACGCCTTTGCCCCACAGGTATACCTTTGTCACTTCTGCCACTATACTCCTCCTAGTTTTCAATACTTCATACCAGTACTTTTTCTCAAATACTTCGCCCACATTATCCCATAAGCTCGGGCTCCTGTCAATCTCATGTATTATGCCATAGAAATATTCCTCAAGAGAGGTCTTGTTAGGCCAAAATGGGAATTCCTCGAAATGTTAGAGTACATCACGCTCTTTTGAGCCGAAAGGGGGTGATGAAATGAATCATTTCGAGATGGAATTAACACAA
>JAHISN010000037.1 GCA_018818265.1 Patescibacteria group bacterium
GCAGAAAAGGAATACATAATTAGGCCGATTGCCAACAAAAAACCTCTAAACTTCAACCTTGTATTTTGCGCTTCCGCGGCCAAAATTAGAAGCATCACAGTATTTATAATTGAAAACAGTCCGGTAAAAATTCCAAGGGCGATCGCTACGCCTGTTTGCAAATTCCACTGCACAAGACCATTGCCACTCCAGGTAGGGTAGGGAAGATGCGTAGCCACTAAAAATAACATAACTGCGCCCCACAAAAGAAATACTCGTAGAATAAACTCTTTGAAGGATGGTTTAAGCAAATCAAAAAGCAAAGAGGTTATGAAGTATAAAGAGACAAATACGGCAATTAGAGCAAGAAGGTAAAATAATCCACCGAGAGGTACTGGTATATATCCTTCAAGCATAAACCCAAAATCTTGCAGTAGGCTGGCAATTCCCCACAGATAACTGGCAATTGCCAAGAACCAGAAAAAAAGCGGGAATGAACGAAAGGCCTTGGCCTTTCTAAGCGAAACCCCAGCAAGCAGGAAGACCCCTCCGCTAAGAAATTGTGTAATTGTAGCAATGTTAATCATATTAATTATAGACTAACACCCAGCCGCATATTCTGTCTATGGTTTGAATAATCAAATGTCTCACCTTACCACTGGAAACCTAAATCTTAAATCAATCTCGGAAAAGGCCTCCGCGCGGGTTTGATATTCTGTGACTATAGCTTCCAGGGTTTCCAATTGACTTTCCATTTCTCCTTCAAGGGAAAATATCACTTTCCAACCCGAGCTGGAAAAAATTTCCAAGACATTGTTTTCTTCTAAACTAACCTGCTGAATAGCAAGTTTCTCCTCACAGCTAAAAAAGTATATTGCCGCTAAAATATCCTTTAACTGACCCCCTTCAAGCATATCACCCACTTCCATTTTGCTGTTTGACAAGCCATAGATTATCGGTAAATCCCCAGCTTGGTCTATTTTGGAATAAACTAATCCATCAGCAGAAACTAAAAAGTTCACATTTTGCCAATTTATCACTGCCGCTGGCTCGTGCTCAGACCATTTAATTATCAATTTATCCGGCAGTTTCTTAAACATTTTCACATCAGCCAAAGCCAGGAATTCTTGTTTTAAGTCTTGTGTCAATTGGCTTTTGTTCAGCAAGAACATTGATCGTGTCACATAGCTATCAAGAAATTGCTTTAAATTTTCATTACTGAGCACACTTTCAGTTGGCTCATTTTGCTTGTTAAATTCTAAGTGGCGCAAAAGAAAAATGTCCGAGCGCAAAACTAGATAGATAGAGCAAGCCACCAAAATTAGGATTACCAGGGCGCTCAATGGCTTATAGGGCACAACTATCCATCTCTGGGGGATGGGAATAAATAGTTTTGGCGAGCGCTTAAAGCGTTGTAGTCGACGGGAAAGAGATAGCTTGGACAGAGAATTTAGCTTATAGCTTTTTAGCTTCATTAGTTTTCCTGTGCATTAACTTTGAGAATTAACAGTTTGTTTTATTACTGCCATATGCTAATATTTTTTGGGCCAAAAACTCAGCCGCATGTAATTTGCAACTTGCCCTAATTGCTTCGGCTTTTTGCCAGTATTCATCGTAATTATCCATAACCTCATTAATCGTTTTTAATAGACTTTCTCCATTAAGTTGATTTTCACTTAGGATTACAGCTGATCCAGCATTAACTAAAATCCGGGCATTTTTGTACTGCTCATTGTTTGTTACCCACGGAATAGGAATAAAAATTGCTGGTAGACCCAGCGCCATGATTTCGTTAACCGTATTAGCCCCAGAGCGGCCAACAACCAGATCCGCCTGATGAAAAACATCACCAATGTCTTCCGGTCCTACATATTTAACTAATTTCAGATGCTCATTTAGTTGATCGGGCAAATTTTCACGCATCCTTTTTAATCGCATAAAGTCACGGTAGCGGTGATTGTCGCCACATTGCCAAATAAGCCTATACTTTTCCAGAAGCTTAGATAAAATTTCCTCAACAGTCTTATTAATAAAATGTGAACCTTGTGCTCCGCCGGTAATGTAGAGCATGGGCAGTTGCTGTTGCTGCTGATGTTTCTCAATTCTCCTTTGTTTATTCATAACAGCAACTATCTCACTACGTAGCGGATTGCCGCTTACAGATGTCTTGCCTGCAGAGAAGTGCCTAACCGAAGAGGCAAAAGAAACATAAACCTCGCGGGCAAAACGGGCCCCAATTTTATTAGACAACCCTACGGTAGCAGTTTGTTCATGAATAATTACAGGAACTCTCAATAACCAGGCGCTGAAAACAACTGGCACACTTACATACCCTCCAGTAGAAAACAAAACCACAGGTTTAAAGCGCGACAAATAAAACAGAGCCTGCAAAAATCCGGGAATAGCGCCTATTAGAAGAAACACTGAACTTATTGCCCATCGCCGCTGAAGTTTACCAGCATAGATAAAAACATGAGGAATATCAGTTTGAGGAATAACTTCCTGTTCAATGGATGGTTGATTGGTATTTTCCATTCCCAGCCGCCCACCAATGTAAAGTATTTTGGCCTGTGGTTTGAATTCTCTGATTTTTTGGATTACGGCGAGGGCGGGGGAGAGATGCCCTCCGGAACCACCGCCGGTAACAGCGATTTTCATAATATTCTTCCAGTTTAACACAAACTATGGATTGATTTAACCTAAAATTACCTGACTCTGACATGACCCGTCGGCTACCACCGCCAATTCTTATACGACCAGTTAATAAGCGCTTTTGTTTCTGCATCACGATCATCAGATCCCAGAATTACAATAAGTAGTTTCTGGGCACTTCTATCTACATAAGTAATTAGACACTCGCCGGCTTCTTGCGTATAGCCAGTTTTTATTCCTGTAACTCCATCAACTTCTCCCAATAACGGATGAGTGTTTTTTAGATGATACCAACGTTTAACTATCACTGGGACCGAGGTATTACAAGCACATGAAGATTTCTCGCGGGGTATTGATGTGACGATTTTGCTTTGAGTTGAAACTAATTGAGCTAGGAATGGCTGGTTAAGAAAGTTCTTGCTCAAGAGCGCCATATCCATCACCGTTGAATAGTGTTGCGAATCGTGCCACCCAACAAGATTAACAAAGTGTGTGTCTTGCAAATTCAATTCTCCTGCCTTTCGATTCATTTCATTTACAAAGGCTGAAATGCCTCCAGGGTAAGCCTGTCCCAAACTTACTGCCGCATCATTACCCGAATTTAAAAGTAACCCCCATAAAAGGGACTCTACAGAAAGAGTTTCGTCAAGCATAAGCCCCATTTGCGAGCCATTATTTTCTACTGTCCTGACATAAACTTCTCTTGACAAAGGCAGATTTTTAAACGCCACTAGAGCAGTCATCAGTTTGGTAAGTGAAGCTATTGGCAGCTTCTCATCAGGCCTGTACTGGTAAAGAATAGTTTGGCTTTCCGGCTCTATAACCAGAACCGCTCGCGCCGTTAGTTCAGGCGCAGTCCCTTCGTTAATTTGGCAAGGCAAAGTATGTGGCAGTGCAATAAGAATATTGTCGCTAGAAGCAGTGGCCGCTATCAATGGCTCAGAACCAGACTGCCTAACCGATGTGGCAAGAAGCAGGAGCGCGACAACCACAAATGCAAAAAATGAGAAGACTTTACGGTTTACCATTGACATTTGGCCATTCATTAACCACGCATCAGCTAAGTGTAAGCATGCAACTATTCCCCTTTATCAACTCGCTCACTCATTTGCTGTCAATTCCGCTAAATTGACTCACCATCCCCATCAAAAACCAAAATGAGAAGGCAATTTTAGAGGCGGCGAAGATATCAATAAAAACCGCCTCTACCAGAAGACCGATCATATAAGCAGCCATTATCAGATGAAAGTGTTTCTCGTACAGATTATTTGAACTTCTAAACCGTCGCCAAGACAAGCGAATAAAGTCAAGTAGTATTAGCAGAAAAACCGAAAGCCCGATGACACCGACCTCAAGTAAACGACGCAGGTAATCGTTGTCGGCGCCAAGTCCACCGGCATAATAGCCGCCACCCCACAAAAAGTGATAGTTAACTTTTGCTAGGCGGTCCGGCCATTCCTTAAGACGGATATTAGCCGATGGATCTAAATTTATATCAATTTTACCAATGTACTTATTGAGAGTATTTGACCATGTGTTAACGAAACTGTCTAAGTAATCTCGAACCGAGCCAGCTCGCTGAGTAAGTTGTGGAGGAGAGGGGAGAGGGGAGAGCGCCTTGTCTATGGGTTTTGGTGTTAACGTTAACTGCGGCGTTCGCGTAGGGCGAACTACGTCTGGCGTAGGAAATGCTTGACGTGTCGGTTGTATCACCTCGCGTTTAAACTGGAAATTGTAGGAATAGAGACTGAATTTTCCGCCCAGATAACGGTTAAAAGTATTAATTATTTCAGCGAGCGGCAAAACTGCCCATGGGCTAAGTTTAGCCGTCAAAACAAAAACCGCGCTAACAAGTAGTCCCATATAAGCAGCCCGGGCATAGGCTAAAAGCGCCATCCACCAAAAACCCAAGACTAATCCCAGAAAAAAGAATTTGTATTTTCGGCCTTGGTGCGAAAAATATCCCCACCAGGAAAGAAGGGACATTAAGATTAAAAAGGCCCCAAAGTCATAATGCGCCGCAAAGGTAGAAATAACATAACCCAGGTCTCGATAAGTTCCCACTTGCCCCGACTTGCTTAAAGTGTGCACGCCGGGCACAATATCTTTCCACTGCAGAACTCCGTAAATCCAGGCGAGAATACCAACAATGAGCAAAATATATAGATATTCTTTAAGATTTTTTCTCTTCAAAACTGTCGCCGCCACCAAATACATACCAAGGTATTCCACTCGTCTTAGCCAGTGTAAAATCCCCAGATGCCAAGGGTCAACTGTCTTAAAGACAAATATGCCTAAAATCGTAATGGCAAGGCCGTAAATCAGATAGAAAATAATAATCTTGAAATTCAAAACGTTTTTTAAGGAAAACCGGCCGCTGAACAAGCCAGCTAGCCACAACATATATACCGCCGCGACAACAAAGTCCTCAATGCGAATATTCACATATGTCCCTCCAACAGAGATTAGTTGGAATTTGGGTATTAGAAGTATAAAAACTACCAGACCCAAGAGGAGGTAATCGAAATGAGAAAAAATTTTGTTGAGAATGTGATGTGTTTCTTCTTTCTTTACAGACATAAAAAGACTAATTGTGGTAGCAGAAATTATTCGGCGTCTTCAGAATCCATTCTGTGCCTGCCCGTCCTTGGCAAGCCCAAATCGCGCAATGACCGCAGTACCACGTGCGAGTGAACCACGCCGCAGGGTATCACCCTCTCAGGTACACGGCAAGATTGCGCTACTACGACATCACTTTATCATAGATTTTACTAACCTCACCTACATGCTTTCTGAGACTAAACTTTTCTTCAACTTTCCTACGGCCTTTTTCGCCCATCTGCCGTGCCAGATCTGAGTTTCTTAATAACTTAATTATGTTGCTCGCTAATTGCTGGCTGTTTCGAGGCGGTACCAAGAACCCGGTTTTGCCATCTTCAACAATTTCGGGAATGCCGCCTACTCGGGTAGCAACTATGGGAACTTTCATCGCCATTGCCTCGATAAGCACCCGACCAAAAGGCTCTTCCAATGAGGGAAGAACAAAAATGTTTGTATCTGCAAGGATATCCGGAACATCCCGCCGATAGCCTAGCCAGTCAATATTTTCGAAAACACCTAATTGTTTAGCGATGACACGTAATTGAATCAGATTGACCTGACTTGCAGTCGGATCTTGACCAACTATCCGCAAACGGAGCCGGGGAAACTCTTTAGTAATTTCAGGCAAGGCTTCAATTAGATATTCAAATCCTTTTCGGGGATAAATTTGACCAATAGCTGTTAGAATTGACGCTGTAGAATTACTCTCCGCGCAACGCGGCTTAAATCGAGTTAGATCAATTCCATTATAAACAACTTGAATTTTGCTTGCGCTGACTCCACCTTCAACAAGAAATCTTTTAACCTGTTGAGAGTTGGTAATTAACTGGTCACAGGAATTAACTAATTTGAATTTCCACGCCGGTAGAGAATCTTTGTCGCGAACATGATTAATATATCGTGCACTTTTCAACGCCCCACCTAAACCACGCAGGCGATATAGCATACCCAGAAGGATTGTGGTAACTCGTGTATTAGCATGAATAATATCCGGCTTAACCCGCTGTATCAACCGGATTAGATCTAGCAGATCCCAAATCAGGGGGAAAAACATTGAATATTGTTTCCAATGAAATCTGAAGTTCACACATTCTATGTCCTTCTCATGCAATTGAATCATATATAACGCCCTTGCCGGCGCTGCTACGACAGATACGAACTGCCGCGAGTCTAAATGCATTACCAGTTCTTTGAGTGAAACCTCCGCCCCGCCTTCATAGGGAGCATGGTCAAGATAAAGAATTTTCATATATTTTTTGCCACACCTCTACCGTCTTTTGTGCAATCATTTCGTGCGTGAGGTTTTCCACCACATACGGCCTAACTTCTTTCTTCAGTTGCTTCAACTTATCTGAATCTGTCATTAATTCATTTAGCTTCTGGGCCAGGTCATTAAAGTCCTGCTCTTGAAAGATTAAACCGTATTTACCAACAACTTCCGGGATAGCGCCGGAAGAGGATCCAACTACGGGCACACCACAAGCCATTGCTTCTACCATCACCCTTCCAAATTGCTCTTTCCAATCATTTTGTGTTTCAGATGGCAGGACCAAAACATCAAGTAAATTCATATAGCGGGGAAAATCTTCGTGCGGCACACTACTCGCAAAATGCACTTTGCCGCCCAATCCTTGAGCCTGTTGTTTGAGCCATTCCGGAGGCTGCATTGAACTAATTAATACTAAATTAAATTCGGGAATTGACTTTTCCCGCGCCAGTTCTTCTATAGCCGCCATTAGTGTGTGTATTCCTTTCTCTTTCACATAGCGCCCAACAAATCCGATGATAAACTTATTTTCCAATTTCAAATCTCTTTTCAAATCGGTTACATCAAGAGGACTAAACCGCTGAGTATCAACCCCGAATTGAGGAAGAACAGTAAATTGGCGGTCTCTTGAATATCTCTTAACCACTCCTGTCGCCGCCTGATTGCCGCAGATAAAGTGACTTACCTGCGCGGCCACAAACTTTATCACAAGTCTCTTGATCGGATTGAACCTTCTGGCGATATTTTCCCAAACAAAAACAACAAGTTTACGGTGCCAGAACAATCGATTCAGTAACACCACTTCCCACAAGAGCCAGTCGTGCAACTCTTGTTCAACGTGAATGATATCTGGCTTAAACTCTTTAACGACCTGGCTCAACTTTAGTGAACAGTAAAGATAGCGATTCTGAACGCTGTTAAAATATGGGTCCAGTTGATAGACCCTGTATGAATCATCAGCCGGAACTTTTTCGTATTTTCGAGAGATTTCCTGCATCCGGTCCCGCCAGTTACGGGGTATAACCACAGCAAGTTCGTCAACTTGTTTATGCTTAGATAACCTAGATAGTTTATCGCGGCGGTTATATGAAGCGGTGTAGGCATGGGAAATAATAAGCACTTTCATACAAGCTTGAATATACAACACAGATTGATAGATAACAAGAATGTGGCAAAACTTGCACTTCAGCAAGGCCCGTAGTATACTTACATTAAAGTCATAAACTGGAGGCCTAAAGAATGGCACCAACGTTCACTGGAAAAGTGTATATTGTTACCTCCACTTTCGTAGCGATCGTGACAGACAAACCAAACGCTGTTGCGCAACACCTGGACGACCCCACAGAAGCTGAGCTAATTTTCTATGTGTGCCCTAAAACTCGGATACCCAAGTCGTTAAGATTTGAAAGCCGCGTGAGGTTCACACTAAAGCCAAAAGGAAAACAGCAGCCTTTTGACCACATCAGGACACTCACCAAAATCTAGTGAGTACCGTGCAGGGGGGAAACATCCTCCCCCTGCACTCTAAATCCCCTTGCCAAACATCAATATAAATGGTAAAAAAAAATCATGAAGCTTAATAAGCTTTCTCCTTTTCTCCTAGGCTTCCTGCAAGCGACGGCGTTGCTCGTTTATGTGTCTTTGGTTTCACTGATTTTTGTTTATGGTGAGAATTGGTCTTTCATGTATGAACAATTTTTGGCCCCGGTCTTTTTCCTACTAGTTTTTATTGTTTCTGCCGTTATCTGCGCCACTTTGGTACTTGGTCGCGCTGGATATTTGTTTTGGGAAAAAAGATACCGTGAAGCCTTCAGTTTGCTCGGATGGACTGTGGGATTTGTGGCAATGTACATAGGGCTGCTGGTGTTCGTAGTTATGTGCTACTGAAAATGCCGCTTCCTGAGGGTAGTAGCGCAATTCATTGCGCAATAATTTGAGACGCGAACTAAAGTTCGCTACTACATACAAAGAAAACAAAACCGGTAATGTTGTATATTTAAGGAGTGATATGCCGCTGAATGTTCTCAAACTTTCTGATTTAACTGAAAAAACTCTCTCCGGCAAAACGGTTATCGTCCGGGTGAATTTGGATGTACCTGTTGAAAACGGGCAGGTTGTTGATGACTTTCGCTTGCAGGGTGTTGCCGAGACAGTTAAATTTTTGACTGAGAGAAATTCCAAAGTAATTCTCATCGGCCATGTGGGCCGTCCTGCAGGTAAAGTGGTAGAAGAATTACGGCTATCATCCGTAACGCAGCGACTTGCGGAGATTCTGGGATGTGAAATCAAAAAGTCAGACGAGGTCTTAGGTTTAAATACTCAGAGATTAGTAAATGAATTGAAAGCGGGCGAAATTCTAATGTTGGAAAACATCCGCTTTGATCCTAGGGAAGAAGAAAACGATGCCGACTTCGCGCGTAAACTAGCAGAACTTGGCGACATTTATGTTAACGAATGTTTTGGCTCCAGCCATCGCAGGCATGTTTCTCTCGTAGGGATTCCACAACACTTACCTTCATACGCTGGTTTAGGATTTACTAAAGAAATAGACACACTCACTAAAATTCGCGAGAATCCCCGTCGCCCTTTAGTTTTTATCGTCGGTGGAAGCAAGAAAGACAAAGTAAAGTTTGTAAAAAAGATCTCCTCTCTCGCCGACAAGATTTTGCTGGGCGGCAAACTTATGTTTGCCGAAGAACTGGAGGGGACACCCAAAGTGCAGTTTCCTATTGATGCGGTGCATATTGATGACATTGGTCCGCAATCAGTTACTTTATTCTGTAAATCTATTAAGATTGCCAAAACTGTTGTCTGGGTAGGTCCACTCGGTAGATTCGAGGAAGATAAATATTCAGAAGGAACTAAACAGGTGGCGCGGTGTGTAATTGAAGGCGGGGCATTCAGCGTCGCCGGTGGTGGTGATACACTCGCGGCCTTGCAAAAAGCCGGCTACCGCAACCAATTCAACTTCTGCTCCACTGGTGGAGGAGCCCTGCTTGATTTTTTGGCCGATGGCACTTTGCCGGGCATAGAAGCCCTTCAGTCAACAGATGAAATGTGATTTCCGTGTTCGACTGTAATATGTAATAGCAGATTTCAATCTGCGCTTGCCTCACCTCTGGCGTAGGGCGCGCAATAAGCATAGCTTGCGATGCGGCGATAATTGCATTATCGCGATAAATCTAAAAGTGCACTATCACAGCCGAGTTGTGTATTTATGAACTTTCCATTTCCCCGTCCCTACGGCATCATCATTCTTACAGCTATCCTATCGGGATATATAATTTTCAGCCGCAGGCTAAAATCTGCCTCGACGAATGTTTCTTCAGTTCAAAAAGAAACACTTTTTATAATTACTCTTGTGTGCGGACTTCTCGGAGCGCGCCTGTATCATCTATTAACCGATTACCATCTGTATCTAGATAATTGGCAGGAAGCATTTTATATCTGGCACGGTGGACTAGGAATTCTAGGCGGATTAGCAGGCGGCGGAATGAGCGTTTGGCTTTATGCCAGCAGACAAAAGATTTCCATTAAGCTCCTTTTAGACGCGGCCGCGCCGGCATTTCTATGGGGACAAGCCTTCGGCCGCCTCGCCAATATTACAAACGGGGAACTATTACCCTTCGCCTATTACGACGCCGGTGCTAACTTTCTTTTGTTTCTCTCTCTACTTGTTATTGAAAGAAAATTTCACCTGAAGACAGGAACGGGAAAAACCTTTGGGGGCTTCGCTCTCCTTTACGGTCTGGGGCGATTAGTCACCGAGCAAATGCGTTCCCCGCGACTAATCATTCTCTCTCTTGGACTTATTAAACTGAGCTTTACCGAACTGGCCTGCCTGATTCTCGCTGGTACTGGGTTATACCACCTTCGCCGCCAGAAGCCTAAACCCTATCTAGAGCCTCATTGACCAGCTTATCCGCCTCTTTATTTTCCTCCCGTGGCAGATACTCAATCGCAAATTTTGCAAACTGGCCGGTGAGTCTCTTGGCTTCTCCGTAGAGTTCCTTTAACCCGGCATTTTTTACTTTATATTCACCCTTGAGTTGTCTTTCTATTAGTTGGGAATCTACTCTTAAGCTCACTTCAGAAGCGCCCAGCTTTTGGGCCTGCTTCAAGGATTCAATAACAGCCAAGTATTCGGCCTGATTATTGGTAATATTACTGCCAACAAATTTACTAACGCTTTTAACAAGTTTGCCTTTTTGATAAATAGCAACCCCGATACCTCCCGGGCCAGGATTACCCCTAGCCCCTCCATCGCAATAGATCGTTAGTTTTACTTCGCGTTTACTTATTTCTCGTAACATGATAATTGAACAGTATTAACTATATCAACACCCCTCCCCAAAAACAAAGGCGCTAATTTTAGTATGATAAACTAGTTTATCATACTAAAATTTCTACTTAGACTTAGGGTCTTTTCTACGGGCAACATTTTTCTTAACCTCGTGTTTCCGCTTAACTTTCAGTAATTCGCGCGCGGAAAGTTCAAGCGCGTACTTTGCCCCCAGTGGCGCTAGGTTATACTGTCCGGATAATTTAGGACCTTTTTCTAGCCGCTTCCTCATCTTTTCATCAATCTCATGAATAGCTTTAACCATCTTATACAAGCCCCCCTCTCCATAATCCAATATCTTAGAAACACGCGCCACCGTTTGATTCGTTACCTTCACATTTGCCGTTATTATCTGGTAATCGTAGCCCTGATACAACATCAAAGCAATTTGCAATCGCTTGGACAGCATCCGAATCTCCATATCGGTCAGAATATCTTTAAGAAATGGCCCCAACTCTTTTCTGTCCAAGCATAGATTAAACGCATTGACCAGATTATCAATGTAATAGCGCATAAATTTTGATTCTACTTTGCGTGGAGAAAGTTTAGCCATATAGTCTCCCAAATAGTTTAGTATGATAAACTAGTTTATCATACTAAACATAACAAACACATCTGGCTGGAGTCAATACCTGTTTCTTCTGGAATTACCCCACTTTCATTTTCATTCCCTTCTGTAGGAACAGATCGCACCTGCCCGCCATTTTGGAGGGACTTGTCCCTACTACCCACTAATAGGTAAGCGCAGAATCAATCATACGAAGATATCCGCTTTCTGCAAACAAGAATATTGCACCGTCAATCAGTCCCAGCATCTTTAGTATGATAGACTAGTCTATCATACTAAAAAATACTTCTTGAGTTTTCACGTTACATTGTCTATTAATTCGTGAAATATATTTAAGCACCATTTTTCAAAACGTTTCCTAGGGTAAAGTCCCGAAACAGCCACCAGCAATGATAGAATATGAGCGTGGCAACAAGGCAAACCTGTCCTCGGTGTAGGATCCGAACTTTTTGGCAGACGGGGCGATACGGGGTGAGTTGCGTAAGGCACTGGTGTACGTTCGCTTGTAGCTTCCTGTAAGGTTCAGGGACTTCTAATGCTGCTTAGATAGCAAAGTTCGATGCTTGAAAATTGGTGGCTAAAACCGGCCTTACCCTTTCTTACGTAAATTTGCGGTTTTTTTTAGTGGGGGGGGTACAATGGTAACAAATCTTAATTAGTCAACCAATACAAAAGCGAGAGGAGTGGCTAAACCTCCTCTCGCTTTTTTTGCAAACAAAGACTAGTAACCTCCGTTACCTTGATTTTGATTGGCCTAATCCATCGCAATTTTGTGAATGGGGAACTATACTTTCTGAATTTCCTTACTTGCCTTAGCTATTGTTAGCCAAATTACAGCAGTAGCGAGTATTACCCACATAGTTGCGAAGTATTCTAGTTCAATATTCAAGTACCTCGCCGCTCCCTGAACAAAGTTTTTGCAATCACCGGCGAAAGGTAAAAATAGCGACCATACCGCATTGCCCATTGCCATCAAGTACGAATACAAAACGATTATTTGCACCAACCTGCTTTTTACATGCTTTAGGGCCAGCGCCGAAAACCATGCAATCATAGCACTTACTGAGGGCCCCATAAGAGCAGTTACTATTACCACTACCGGCTCGGCATCAAAAATAGCAGATTCGATGTGAACACGAAACCCGAAAACACTGGAACTATATTCGACCACTTTTAGGCCAAAAAATTCAGCCGTCCAAATATGCCCCAGCTCATGGAGAACCGACCCAAGTTGACTAACTATACAGCAAGCCGATCCCAGCAATAGATACTTCACCTTCGTAATCTGAATCTTTCCTGATTTTACGATTATCCATGCAAATGCCAGTCCACACATCAAACTGCACGGCAAAGACTTCGCGATAACCCCAAAGTCCACTGC
>JAHISN010000038.1 GCA_018818265.1 Patescibacteria group bacterium
AAAGACAATTCCCCGACTCAGTAGCTGTCCTGCTTGATGAAATTCAGGATCTCTTTTAGGGTTTTATCCCTTAATGCTCTGTGTTGAGGGGTGTTATTTCCTGTCCAATTTTTCCATTTTTTTAAAAAAAATACTTGGACTATAAAAACAGCTCTATCTATCAGCTTGCTCTCTCATAAAGAGCATGGTACAGTTTGAATACAGGTAGAAATAGTCGTATGATAAATATGATAAATAAGCGAGGTGAAAAGATGAACCTTAAAAAGCTGTTGCTCGGCCTGACGGACGGTGCGGTGAGTCTTGACGAGTTGCCGCAGTTTTGGGATGAATATGCCCAATTCTACGAGCGACTACAGGTAGTACCATCGTATCGCGATCTGTCCGCGCTTCTCCTAGACGCTCTCTTTCCTTGTCCTGGTGGACTTGTCCACGATGGAGGGTGTGGAGTAGGCTACTACTTTGCAGACATACTTGACAGAACTCAGGCTGTCAAACTGATCGGCACCGACTTCTCTCCCGAGATGCTCAAGAGAGCTCGTCATAGCGCCAATAAGCTGTCTCAAGAATGTGGCGCCGCGCTAATGGTAGAGGTTAAGCACATTGACCTAGTGCAGGATTGGCCACGTGGCCCCTTCGATGCCCAGATCTTTCAGCTAGTGGCCAACTTTCTACCCGGCACAAACTGGAAGAGAATCATCGACCAGAGTTACCGCACCACTAAGCCGGACGGGTATCTCTACACGACGACCATGCTTGCTGGGCTAAGTGTGCAGGAGCTGGCCAAGAAGCATATTCTACACGAAGCCCTGGGCAGCCCGTTGGCCTCATATCCTGCAATGTTGAAGGCACGCAACACCATGAAGCGTTTCAACAAGTTGGCCAGTAACGGTCACATTACGCAGCCGTGCAAGCAGGAATACATCGCCTACCATCGGCAGGTGGGATTCCAAGAAGTCGAGGTAATCGGCGAAGCCTTCTGGGGTGCCGGAATTGTTGTCCGGGCGCGGAGGTGATGAAATGACTTGTGTCACCGAAAACCAAACAGAGAAATGATTTAAAAAGAGGACATTTTAAATCATTTCTCAATCCTTCAATATTCCATGCACAAAGAAACCCTTATTATTATCTCCATTGCAATAAGCTTTGCTCTTGGATTATCAGTCTATCTTAGAAACAGAAAGAACCTTGTCAACAAAAGCTTTTTTCACTTTGTAATAGTTGCCTCCCTTTGGTCACTTGCCCTTTACTTCTACACTCACCCAATAATACTTAGTTCTTTGGCGTGGATAAAGATAACTTACTTCCTTTCAGCTTTCACCGCTCCCGCCTTCCTTTATTTCTGTACAGCCTTTAGTGGAAAACCGCTAAAATTACTTATTAAACCCCTTTCGGCCTATTTTATTTTGTCTTCTCCCCTTATTTACACTCTTTTCTTTACTCAGTTGTGGGTAAAAGAGGTTATCCAAACCGAGTGGGGCTATCATACAATTACCGGTCCGGCTTACCCCATTTTTGGCGCACTCGCAGGAGTTTGTCTCTTTTGGAGTATCGAACTGCTCCTGCAGAAAATCGCCCGCGACAATGAGCTCGAGAAAAATCAGACCAAGTACATTCTCATCGGTATTGCCCTTTACGCCTTCTTCTCATTTTTAGTTGACGTCGCTTTCCCGATCTTTTTTGGTGTATCCAAATACTTCTGGACTAGCCCGGTTTATTCTTTTTTCTTTGTCATCTTCACTGCTTTAGCCATCACTAAATACCACCTCTTCGAAATTAAAGTCATCGTAACCGAAATTCTGGTAGTTATTATGGCCATTATTCTTGTCGTTCAGGCAGTGATTGTTAGCCACATTAAAATTATTGACTACGGTATTCTATTTTTATTTATTCTTATCGGCTACCTGCTGGTAAAGTCCACTCATCGAGAAATTAAAAGACGTGAGGAAGTTGAAAAACTTGCTGATAGACTTGAAGATGCCAATGTACAAATCAAATCCGTAGACAAAATGAAGTCTGATTTGTTGAACATGGCATCGCATGAATTCCGCACCCCGCTCTCGGCGGTTAAAAATGCCCTCTGGTTTCTAAACAAAGAAGACTGTCTAACCCGACTCGAAGAAAAGGAAAAAACTAATCTTGCCCGCATTAACAAATCCATTGAACGCTTTGACTATTTATTGGAAAACATCAACAACATGCTGCAGATGACTACCGGCAAGCTGGAACTTGACATCGACTCTGTTCAGCTTGAACGAATTATTCTGGAGGTAATTGAGAATAAGCAGGTTGAAGCACAGGAAAAGCAAATTGAACTAAAGTTTGTGGAACCAACCGAGGTTTTGCCGCCGATTATGGCCGACGCTACTAAGCTCAAATATGTCTTTTGGGAACTGGTGACCAATGCGCTAAAATACACCGAGCCTAATGACAAAATTACTATCAAAGCCTGCCATGTCGTTCGCGAACGACATGGCTTGGCAGGAAAGCGATGGCTCGAAATCTCAATTGCTGACACCGGCAAAGGCATTCCCGAAGAACAAATCGCTCAACTCTTTAACGCTTTTGACAAAGTTGACTTCTTCCATACCACCCAGCCGGGGCTTGGCTTAGGGCTTTACATCATCAAGCAGATTATTGACCTCCACGGTGGGCAAATTAGTGTCGAGTCTCAGGTTGATAAGGGCCTGCCTGCCGAAAGGCACGGCACGAAATTTACTATCAGTTTACCGGTTCAGCCAGAGTCGGAAGGAACAGTAGTTGGAGAAAAAACGTCCGCCGACGCGCCAAACAAAAATTCCTCCCTCCGCGAAACCATGCTCGAAAGAGGTCTCAGACCGGAAGATTTAGAAAAGCTTCCACAAACTTCCTGATTTATAGGCAATATCAATGGTTTAACCATTTTCCCACCACCTGCAAGTCCTGGTCACAAACTTTCCGATCGGAAAGTTTATAACTGAAATTATTTTTGTGGATTCGCAGGTCACATAAACGCCGGACGTTTATTAACACCCAAACAACAAGATTTTAACTTACTCCGTAAATATTTATCCCAAAGCTCTTAAGTCAACTGTAACCGCAATTCCTCCCCACTAAACCCCCAGCAGAAAATGGTAAAATGGGGATATTGTGAAAAAGGTATTCTTTATCGTCGCTTCCGATTACAGAAGCCTTTCAAAGAACAGTGTGTAGAATACTAGTGTTACCTATGTGCTTATCCGGTACACTCTGCCCTTTAATTTTTATGCTTAATTTTAAGATCAAAGTCTCTCGGGAGGCCAACTTTTTTCATCTTCTCAGTCTTATGACCCAGTGGACTCCTTTTTTCAAAGAAGAAGGAAAATACTGGGCCAAAAGTGTCGGACCGCTTTCTTCAATACAAGGACGGACGCTTGAGAAACTTGGCACTCTCCTCAAAAAATGCGACTTTGGCCGCAACTATCTTGGACAGTACTTCTTTAACCCTCAAATCGAAAGCCCCTGGTTTTCTCTTAAGGAAAATTTTACCCCCGAAGAATTTCAAACAGTTAAAGAATCTTTCGACCTATTCAATCCTGCCCTCAATGACATTTGGGAGAGAAAAAAGCCGTATTTCACAGAATGGCAGAAAGTGCTGGGGGACGAACTTAAAGAGTCTGTTTACGAAGGAATTATTGATAAACTTAGCCAGTTTTTTGGACAAAAGCTTAAGCCCCACGGAGTTTACGTTTACCTACTTTTGTCCGCTGGGCTAGATGACCTCGCTGGCACAGACTTATCTGACTGTATTCCCAACGGGCAGAAGGTGATTTCTATTACTGGCACATACCCAAACCCAACGCAAAAGAACGGCACCGATTTAATAACCGTTTTACTCCACGAAGTCCTGCACGCCGAATTTCAAAACTCGGTAGAGAAACTAGCCGCCGACTATTTGGAAAGTATCGACTCCAAAAGCTCCCAATATCAAAACCTGCAAAAACACGCTCGGCAAGAGAATTTAGAAATAGAGGGCCTCATCGCCGAAATACTCTTCCAACATCTTCTTCCTGACGGCTATATTGCCCAAAAACACTTTGGCTACCAACCAACCCCCGGTGACTACTCCGACTGGAGAAGGCAGGTAATCACTGAAGGCACTGTCTTTGTGGGGCACGCTTTGGAAAGTGGCAAAGCCCTAAACCAAGACTTTCTGAAGGTGCTTCTTGCAAAAACAATGGTTTAACCATTGATATTGTTGATATGAAAGCAATTCTCAAAAGCAGTTAATTTTGGTTTGGGAATCTTTGCTTACCCATTCCACCACCTGCAAGTTCTGGTCACAAACTTTCCGATCGGAAAGTTTGTGACTGAAATTGTTTTTGTCGATTTGCGGCTTACGATGGAGGTCGGACGTTTATTACCTGCCACACAACAGGATTTTAACTTGCTCCGCGAATACTTATCCCCAACTCTCTTGAGCTGACTACGCCCGCAATTATCCTCCTCCCCCCCCCCCGAGAACCGCCTGTAGCAAGGACTTTATATGGTAAAATAGGCTAAATGGCAAGTTTTTATCTCTCAAATCTCCACACTGAAGACGATCTTAAAGCTATTGTTATCGAAAGGTGGGGATACAGCCCTCTTCCCTCCCTGCCACTAATTTTTGATCTTAAAGAAGAAACTAGAAAGAAAATTCTTACAGCCACAGTTATTGCCGAGCACGCCGGATTCCAGATTCTCTTTTTTCAGCTTGACGAGGAGAAGAAAACCCACAATCAAATAGTTGACCAGTTTCTCCGTTCTACAGAAAGGGAAATCATTTCCCAAATCCCCGAAGCCGAGCACCAGACCAAACTTTTCGTATTTTCCTCCGCAGATGGTAACTGGTGGCACTTTATCCACACCGAACAGGTTGGAAGTAAACTAAAGCTCAAAAGATTCTCCATTGATCCGGATAATCGCAACAAATTGCGCACTGCCTCCGAACAGCTAGACGTGATAAAGATTGATCCCCTCGTTGACACCACCCTCCAAAAGGTTCGGGATAAACACGAAGCGGCTTTTAGGGTTGAACTACTGACCATGAAATTTTACGAAGACTATGTTCGTGTTTTTAACGAGCTGCGTCAGGAGTTACTAAATCAGAAAAGCGACATTGATGATGCTCTCAAGACCGCTCATCACTACACCCACCTTCTATTGAACCGCATTATGTTTCTCTACTTCGTCCAGAAACGTGGCTGCTTTGAAGGTGAGAAAGATTTTCTGCATATTTTTTGGAACGCTTACCGCGACAACTTTGAGGGACAAAACGAGTTTTTAGAAAAGTGGCTCAAGATTCTGTTCTTCGAAGCTTTAAACCAAGAACCGGGAAGCTATATGTCCAAAGAGCAGTTTAAAAAACTTCCCGGCCAATACCCTGATTTTAATTTGATCTTACAACAATCTCCATATCTCAACGGGGGACTTTTTGAGAAAAATGATAATTTG
>JAHISN010000039.1 GCA_018818265.1 Patescibacteria group bacterium
GCGCAAATCCTTAGTGTTGGGTAATTGCCAATTTGCAGCTGTTCCTGGTTAAGAGCTTTTTCGCCGCTATTTAGTACGATAATAATTGGCTTTAGAGTAAGCAGCGCTAGTGACTTTACGGAGAACAATTCTGCGTCTGTGAGTGGAACCTGATTCAGGGGGGTGCCGGCCGCAATAGCTTCATTAAGCCGGGTTACTACCTGCCATCTGAATTTATCCTGCTTGGTGACATTAATTTTGGGAGCTTTCTGTTTTTGCAGTACTTCCAAATCGGCTAATTCCAGTTCGGTCATTAGTATTTGAAAATCATCCGCTGGCGATTTACTGCCAACTCGCTTAACATTCTCATCTATAAAATCTCGCAATACAAAAACCAGCACATCAACTTCTCTAATGTGTGATAAGAATTTATTTCCCAGCCCTAGCCCTTTATGCGCCCCCTCAACTATTCCGGCAATATCAATAAACTTTATGGTGGCATTAACGATTCTATTGGTACCTACTATTTTGGCAAGCGCTTTCAGCCGAGCATCGGGGACTTTAACTACTCCCACATTAGGGTCAATGGTGCAGAATGGATAGTTAGAGCTATCAGCGAGATGCGCTTGTAATAAGGCGTTAAAAAGAGTTGATTTTCCCACATTGGGGAAGCCAACTAATCCTACCTGTAAAGACATGATGTAATTATAGCTTATTTGGGGGTGGTTATTGCGGGGCCTCGGCACCGGCCGCTCCCGTTCCCGCTTACTCCCCAATGCTGTTGTGCTACAGAGGAGGTAGGGTTTCTTTTGACTTATTGCATTTTGATTGACCCGGCAATGACTTGGCTAACGGGTGAGATTAGCCCTGAGCAAAAACTTGAGAGTGCCGTAGCTAGTCATCTTCTTCACCGTAAAAATGCCCAGCTCTATTACTGGCGCCGCAATTATGAAGTTGATTGTGTGGTAGAAGAGAATAACGAACTTATTCCTATTGAGGCAAAAACTGGCAGCCGTCAGTTTCGAGCCTCAGAATACCGTGGACTAATAAATTTTATGAAAAAATACCAGGTTAAACTAGGCCTTGTAATCTATCAAGGCGAAGCGGAAGAAATAAATCGGGAAGGTCTCACCATTCGTATGCTTCCAGCCTGGTACGCGCTAACCCAATTGGCCTAACCCTGCTTCGGCGCGGATCAAAAAACCACGGGAGTAAGCCCGTGGTTTTTTATTTTAAAAGCCAAATGGGAATAATTGAGTAATTTTTGTTAATTCTAAACTGATCTTGGGAAATAACTTGCAGGCGGGCGCGGTTCTCCTGAGTAATCTTTTGCGCATAACTAAAATCTTTGTTTCTAAGTTGGCTCCTATATTTTACTTCAAAATACCGAAACTGCTTTTTATTGAGCAAATCATTTGTAGCCACAAAGTCGATTTCCTTCTGGCGAACACGGTAGAAAGAGGTGTAGTCAAAAACCCTCTTTAAGATGCTTAAACAGTAGTTTTCGGCCAGAAAGCCAATCTGCTGGCGGCTGATAACAAAATCACGATAGTCATGAAAGGCGGAGAAGAAATTTGTACTACCCAGATAAACTTTTTTCAACCCCCGTTTGGTTTTTCTAAAGGATTTCGTAAAGTTATAGAGGATGTGAATTAAGAAGCTGTTTTCAAAATACTCAAGGTACTTTTTAACAGTAGCCTGATTAACTTGAGTTTCCCGAGCAATATTTTGGATTTCGACTATCGAGCCAACCTCATTGATTAATACCTGAAACAAGAACTTTAGTTCGTCAATTTTATCTACCCCAAAAATTTGAGGGATGTCGTACTCGACACTTTTTCTATAAACCGACTCGGCGAGATACTTTTGTTTAATATTCGTATCAATTTCCTTAACTATTTCCGGGAACTGGCCAAATTTTAAGTAATCTTCAAACTGACTCCCGAGTATTCCTTTGTATTTATTAACAAATTTCTCCCGTGCTTCTTTCTGCGTCACCTCATCCCCCGGTATTAAACTGCAGGCGTTCAGCCCTTCTAGTAATAAAAGGTCCGCCCCTTTTAGTTCAAGATACTCTTTAAAACTTAAGACCGGCAGAGTGAAATCGTAAATTCGGCCGGCAAGACTTTCGGTGGATTTTTTCTGTAAGAATAGTGACGACGAACCACTGATAATAAACTTAATACGCGGTTCGGTGTCGTAATATCTTTTAATAATGTGCTGCCAGTTTTCGGCGTATTGTATTTCGTCTAAAAAGAGCCAAAGACGTTTTTTGGGCGGGGCAATTTTACTAAGATAGGCATTTAGATAATCGGATAGATCTATCTTTCCAAATAAGAGCGCTTGATCAAAACTAAGAAAGAATATAGACTCCGGATCAACTTTTTGAAGTCGAGCTTGTATAATCTGCTTTAATAAAACGGTTTTACCCACGCGTCTAAGCCCAACAATAGATAAAATTTGCCTCTTCTCAAGAAAGGGTTTTATCTCGTCAAAAAGGTCCCTTTTGACGGTGATATTTTTAATATCGGCGAAGAATTCGCCGTGATTAACCCAGTGTTTATTCTGCCGAAAAATTTCCTTTAATATAAGTTCATTTGTCATATTATACATCTATAACTACTGCACTAATGATAAATGTAGCATTTATCATTAAGTCTGTCAAGTTGAGGGGGGCGGGCATTGTCCCCGAGCATTTCCTCTACCTTCCCACGCAGACCAAGGTCTGTTCCGCCCGTTCCCTCCACTATGCCGGCGATGTCGATAAACTCTAGGGCAGCGTTTGCGATTTTGTTGATACCCACATTGGGGAACCCAACTAATCCTACCTGTAAAGACATGAATGTAATTATAGCTTATTTGGGGGCACTACATGGCCCGTGATAAAATATGCCTGATATTAAAATATTTTCATGGCAAAAATTATCGAAGTAATCAAAGCCTTTTTGTTTCGTAACCGGACAACAAAACAAACAGTTGTAAAAAACACCCTCTGGCTTGCTATTTCAGAAGCCATAGTCAAATTTCTCACTTTTGTACTAACGGCTATAATCGCACGCTACTTAGGTGTTTCGAGCTATGGTGATTTTGCCTTTGCGTTTGTTGTTGTTTCTTTATTTGCCTCGTTAGTTGATTTCGGTTTTAACGATTTGCTTACTAGAGAGTTAGCCCGCAATCAAAAAGAAGTTCCCAGATTAGTTGGCGCTGTAATTGTTATCAAGCTTTTTCTCAGCTTGATTGTAGTTGGATTTATTCTTATCATTACGCGGCTTGTAGTTCCTACTGTGGAAACGAGGTTGTTGGTTTACATTGCCGTACCGTGGATGCTTGTACAAAGCTTTACCCAACTGGTTTGGTCTGTTTTACGTGCTTTCGAAAGAATGGAGCTGGAGGCAGTGTCTAAAAGTATATATAATTTCGCACTTTTACTCTTTGTTATTGCCGTTATTGCTGCGGGGCTTAATTCCAGTTTTATTATTTTATCTTATGTGATTGCAATTTCTTTTGGCTTGATTGTTACCTTGTTAGTAATGCGACGGGTTACTAGCAATTTCCGGATTATTTGTGATTCCCACGCATTTAAGACCATGCTTAGTCAAGTCTGGCCATTTGCTCTCAGCGGGATAGCCATCGCCGTTTACTATCGCATCGGTACGGTTATTCTGAATTATTATCACCCCGGAAAGGCAGTAGGGTATTTTAGTGCCGCCAATAACATTCTCTTGATGGTCATTACGGTGATCGGTCTTTTTGCTTCCGCTCTTTTACCAACACTTTCCCAACTTTATAACAAATCTTTACGCCGGTTCCGCAACGCTACTACAAATCTTTTTAAATTAGTACTTTTGTTTTCTTTCCCTTTATGCCTGCTTATTTTCCTTAATTCCGCGGCTATAATAAGCCTAGTTTATGGTAATGAGTATATTAGAGATGCCGCGACAGCTCTTAAAATATCAATCTGGTCAGCCTACATTCTTTATAACTATGCTATCTTCTCTGTCGGCTTAACTGCTTCGGATCATCAAAAAACGTATCTGCGCGGCGTCGGTATGGGGGCATTGGTTAATATAGCTGCTAATCTGATGTTGGTTCCACATTTTAGTTACCAAGGGGTTGTTGTCGCTCGTTTCGTAACCGAAATAATCATAGGTATTTACATTTGCTGGCATTTTCACAAGTACACTAAGATTAAACTCCCGATAATTTTTATTTTAAAAAACGCGGCTGCTGTTTCTACCGTGACGCTCTTCGTGTTCGTTTTCAGGAAAGCAGACCCCTTGTTCTTAAGTTTCTTCAACTTGGTTGTATATTTTGGCATAGTTTCTCTAACGGGAATCTTTCATGATAAATTATGGACAGAGATTGTAGCGGTTATTCCCTTAAAAAGGAAATCCTTATGAAGCGCAAATATCCTCATGTAACTATTGTTATATTGAACTGGAACGGGCTTCAAGATACTCGCGAGTGTCTCAGGTCGCTGGAAAAACTTAATTATCCCCAGTACGATATCATTGTGGTAGATAACGACTCAGGGCAGGATGAAGCTGGTGGACTAGAGCGTATCTTTGGCGATAAAATTAAGATAATCAGGAACATTAGAAACCTTGGTTACGCCGGGGGAAATAATACGGCCTTAAAATATATTCTCAGAAAACAACTGGCTAGGTACACACTACTGCTGAATAATGACACGACAGTAGAACCCAACTTGCTCTTGGAACTAGTGCAAAAAGCAGAAGAGGACAACAGCATTGGCAGTATTGGCCCGGACATTCGTCTCTACGACCGGCGCGACAAAAGTCAGATAAAAAGGTATGGCCTGCTAAAGGAATTGACTGAAGTGGATACCCTTTCCGGAGCTTGTCTACTTTTAAGAAACAGTGCCTTAGAAATATGCGGCCTTTTTGACACTATTTTTTTCTTATACTGTGAAGATGAAGACTTGCACGCGCGCTTGCGCAAAGGTGGTTTCAAAGTCAAGTACTTGCCCTCACGAGCCAAGGTGTATCATAAAGTCGAGAATTCATCTAGGAAAGTTAGCGGCCTGCAGGCATACCATATGACTCGGAATCGATTTCTATTGGTAAGGCGCTACATGATGAACTTAAAAGGGTTAAGAAAGATGAGCTTTGATAATTGTCAGAGTTTAGTGCGGGAGATGGTTGTCTATAAGAACTGGAGGTCTTTACCATCTTTTATTAGCGGGTTTAAAGATGGTTTGTTATTGTTCATCCAGAATCCCGCGCCAAAATTCTAACATGCTTAAAGATATTTCTGTTTATATTTTAACCCTCAACGAAGAAAAAAGTATCAAGCGATGCCTAGCGCACTTGGGCTGTTTTGCGGATGTGGTCGTAGTGGACGGGGGGAGTACCGATAAAACTCTCGAAATTGTAAGTCAGTTTCCGCAAGTGCGAGTTTTTAAAAATCCTTGGCCGGGGTTTGTTAAGCAGCGCGTTTTTGCTATAAGCAAAACTAGGAATGATTGGGTATTGCAAGTTGATGCCGATGAGGTGGCTAATGAAAAACTTTGCAACGAGATTGTCTCTCTTCAATTGGATGCGAATAGAATCGTAGGCTACCTTATTCCCTGCCAAGATTACTTCTATGGTCGGTGGATTCACCATGGCGACTGGTATCCGCAGTATCATCTAAGGCTGTTTAATAAAACAAAAGTGAGTTATGACCAGCAGGAAATTGTTCACGAGAAGTTTATTTATGACAAAGGGAAAACTGCTGATTTAACCAATCCTTTACTGCACTTTTCGCACCTAACAATTAACCATACACTTAAAACATTTATGCAATACACTGATCTTGAAGCGCGGATCTTGTATAAGAAAATGAAACAAAGAACGCCCTTGCTGTTGGTTGTACTGATGTTTTATCACATGGCACGGCAATTCTTTGGCCGCTACTTTATTAAACAAGGCTTTCGGGATGGTATTCACGGCTTGATTATTGCCTTGCTCATGAGCTTTTACTACTTTCTGATTTATGCCAAACTGCTGGTTATGAATTATAGATCAAACAAAACGCTGCGCACTTGAAGATCTTATTTTTAGGAAAGTTTGCGCCAGCTTGACTTTTTCTCAGAGTGGCGATATTGTTTGGGTTACAGGCTATTTATGGAAACATCCATGGGTTACGGGCGCAAAGTTCATTATAGTTTTTTGCTTCTTGCCCTCTTCGCCTGTTTGAGGTTTGCTTTTCCTTTAGTCCATAAGGTTGATGACATACCAAAATTACCTGCAGATCGGGAGATGAATGTCCCCAAAGCACAAATTTATGAAAGCAGAGAACAATCTTCTGTGGGTATGGCCAATCCGTCTGCTGTTTACTGCCAAGAATTGGGGTATAAGTATCAAACAGTAGCAACAGATGGTGGGCAGTACGGTGTATGTACTTTCCCAGATGACACAGTTTGTAAGGCTTGGGATTTTTTAAAAGGTAAGTGCGGACAAGCTTATTCGTATTGTGTAAAACAAGGCTACAACATCGAAACGGTAGTTGACGGCAAAGATCCTTTTTCCCCCGAGCATGCGGTCTGTCTTTCGCCCCAAGACCAGAAAGTGATTGGCTCCGTTACTCAACTTACTAATCTAGCTGAGAAATCCAGAAAAGGCGGAACTCTGAGAACCAGAGAGTATCAGGAGGAGGAAGGAGCGACCGCTGTTCTAAAAAACCAACAAGACGCATTACCATCATCTTTTGATTGGCGAAATTACCAAAGTGCAGATTGGACAACTTCAGTTAAAGACCAAGGCGGCTGCGGCGCTTGCTGGTCTTTTTCTGCTGTGGGTGTTGTGGAATCGGTATACGACATTGCTATGAATAACTCCAGCTATAATCTAGATCTTTCGGAGCAGTATCATGTGGCTGGGTGTGACAGCCCTACTGGTTGCGTAGGGTGCTGCGGCGGTTGGAATGATATTGCCTTAGAACTTATTAGAGACAATGGAATTCCGGACGATGATTGTCTAACTTTTATCGATGGTACGGGTTGCGGTTGTAGCGCTACTTGCGGTGACAGTGACCCGTGTACGTACAGTAGCGGAGACAATTGCAGTGATCGCACCTGTTCGGACCGTTGTTTAGATTGGGCCAGCCGTCTAACAACAATTGATACGGTTGGCGTTATTGCCGAAAATGATGTTGCGGCCGATAGAGACACAATGAAACAGTATTTAATTGAAAAAGGACCGCTTTCTGTGGCTTTTGATGCTTCCGGCGCCGCTGATCTTTTCAGTAGCTATTGGTATTGGGATGACACCTATGAAAATATTGTTTATTACTGTAGCTCGCCAGACACTGCTAACCATGCTGTGGTTATCACCGGATTCGACGATAACCACGGTTATGACGGTTATTGGATTGTTAAGAATAGCTGGGGTGATGATTGGGGGTGGGACAGTGATGGCTACTTAAAGATCATTTATGGCAGTTGCCTGGTTGAGAGTTCAGGCGTTTATTATGCAGAAGTTACTATTACTCCAACGCCAACGCCTTTGCCACCCTTAGTAGGCCAGGCCATTGCGGCTGACGATAACACCGGTAATCTTCATATAGCGGCAAGTAGAACTGATAACAATGTCTATCACACCATAAGATATGCTAATGGCTCGTGGCAATCACAAGGGTGGGGTAATCTCACTAGCACGGTTGGCGCTAGCGGCGTAACCGACAAAGATCCAGCTGTGGCCTATGACAGCGCTAATGATAAGCTTCATGTGGTTATTACCAGTAGCAGCAACAATCATATTTTACACACTGTCAGAAACAGTAACGGCAGCTGGCAGACTATCGGCTGGGGAGATGTTACCAATACATTATCAAATACTAAAACGACTGATGTGGCTCCAGCAGTGGCAATTAACTCCAGTAACGGTGATCTGCATATCGCTATCAAGGACAGTTCTAACAATCATGTTCTACATACTGTTAGGTACAACTCCGGAAAATGGCAAACACAGGGCTGGGGTGACGTAACTAATACTCTAAGCGGTAGCAAGACGACCACTCTGGGCCCGGCAATTACATACGATCAGGATAATCAAAATCTGCAATTTGTTATTGTTGACAGTAGTAATAATCATCTGCTCCATACAGTAAGAAACAGTAACGGCAGCTGGCAGTCTATCGGTTGGGGAGATGTTACCATTGCTCTAGGGGGAAATACAACTACGACCATAAAACCTTCAATCGCTGCGGCAATGGGCTTGAACCTTGTGCATTTTACCATTGTAGATAGTTCCAGTCATATCCTTCATACGATCCGGTACGGTAGCGGCAGCTGGCAAACATCGGGCTGGGGAGATGTTACTGCAAGCCTTGGCGGCACAAATTTAACTACAACCGCGGCGCCAATAAGTCACGATTCCTATGCAAGCAAAATGCACATCACCATGATTGATTCAATTAGTACGCACCTGCTCCACAGTTACCGCAATGATAATGGCACCTGGCAAAGCAGTGGTTGGGGAGATGTTACTAATGCGCTTTCAAATTAATTTTAGCGGTTGTTTTATCTAGTATTCGTTTTTCTTCGGAAAATCGAAATAGCTACGACTATACCATATTAACCCCGACGCGAAGATACTTGTAGATAAGCAAAGAATAGTCAGCGCGGTATCCTGCGCTGGCCTATTGCTCCCCGATTTTAGGAGTGCTTGGCGTTTGGCAGGGTAAGGTCCCGGAACAGCCAGCTGGCAAGGCTGTGGCTGGGGGGGGGCACGGCACTATCATCTTAAATATACTTCAAAAATATAAATTTCCGCAGAGTCCTCGTGTTTTTTGTTACCTGCTGGAAATTGTAACCCGGCTCGCTCAAAAGTATCTTCTTTTATACTAATTGAATCTATGTAGTTGTAATCCCAGCTATTTCTTTCACATAGTTCACTTAACTCACGAGTGCTGTTAATCCCATTGGTAACAATTTCTTCGGGATCTTTGTTTTTGGAGAGATAGTAAATGCTTTTGTCTTGGCTAGCGCGCAGAAAACTAACAAGCTCCTCTTCGGGTACGTTCACCGGCCAAATAACATTAAGCCCGCCATAGAATTTTAAGAATGTTGCCCATCTACCAATGGAATCATAATAATCGCGTGAAGTGATTAAAATGTCATCTTTGTTAAATTCATCAACCAGAGTATCAATTTGTAGTAACTGCTCATGGTTCTGTTTGTAGCTTAGAATAGGTACTGAATTTGTCAGATTAAATCCTAAAAGGACAAATACCAGTAGCTTTGCCATTACTGATGTGGTTTTATTTCGGTAAGTAGTTAATTTTAATAAAGCTATGGAAGCTAAGAGAAAGATTAAGGGAACTGTTGTCGGCCAAAAACGGCGCATCGCCCACGGCTGGTCTTGTGCAATGCGAGGATCGTAAAGATAGACGAAAAGTGGTGATAAATATATTAGTGGTAGAAAGACAGATTTTTCCTGATAGACTTTCTTCCATAACCCTATGCCGATTGTTAAAACAAAAGGTATTAACAGGTAATACCAGAACATGTTAATGACAAAAGAAGTGTTAGCGAAACGGGGCGCCGATATCTGGCCTCGTAAACTTTGTCCCGAAGTTTCCGAAAATATTCGCGGTATCAAACTGGTAATATTCTTAAACTGGTTCACAAAATATCCAGAACTATATCGATAATTAATATAAATACCCAAAGCCAGTACAAGAATCAATAGCGCTAGTAGAAAAATTGGCAGCCTTTTCTTTCCTTTTTGTTTTAAATACAGGAAAATATTAATCACCAAAAAGGACAATAGCAGGGCGTACCCCTCTACGCGGGCTATAGTTGTTACGGCAATAGGAATTAAAGACCAGACGAAATCGATGGCTCTTTGCTTTCTGATGGCTCTTAAGGCTAAGTATAATCCAAACCAAATAAGAAAGATAAAAAGATTTTCAGATAGTGTTCGCCGTGGAAACCATAAGGTTGTAAAATGCGTAGCCATAAAGAGGGTAGCTAACAGACCGGCGGCATCATTTGCCAGAAGCCTTGTACACAGAAAAACGAAGAATAAAGTAAGAAAGATTAACAAACTATTTGCAATAGCAAAGCCCGCGAAGTCAAAGTTGCCGAAAAACAGTTCCAAGTAGGTAGCGTAGCCAACCAAAAAGCTGGGTGTAACTCCTCCGGTTCTGGTCTTAGCTAATCCTGGTAAGTGAAACTTACCATCTGATAAAACATAGCTTTCTTCGGTAGAAAGGAAGAGCGCGCTGTTGGTATAGGCGCCGCAATCGCGAGTTACGCGAAAAGTGTAATGAAAATATAAAAAGGTTAGCAAAGATACTGTTAGCGCGATGCCGAAGACGCACCAAACCTTCCAGTTTTCCTGTCGCAGTGCGTAAAACAAGATAATCGCTAGTCCGGGGATTAGAAATAAAAAGCAATAGCGAAAGAAAATTAGGTAAACAGAATTAAAGCCACCAATCAAACTCAATACATTACCCAAGAGAAAAAAGATAATTAGAAGAGATATACAGACAAGAATATTCTGGAAAGTTAGTTTGTTGGGCCGTTTCATGATTAAAACAAAGCGATCATCTTGCGAAGCGCGCTCGCAACGAATTATACAACCAACAGAAAGGTAAAACTATCAGGTTTAATCCCCACAATAGAATTTCATTTCCGTGATAATGCCTAGCGAGGTTTAGAATAACGCCTTTTAGATAATGATACCCCTTAAAGAGTAGATAACCCAATTTCTTGTTGGTATTATCGTCAAGAGGAATAACGTGATATACGGTGGTGAAAGGGAAATATATTAGCTTGTAACTTGCCTGTTGGGCTCTCAAACTCCAGTCTAAATCCTCGCCGTAAGAAAAAAATTTGTTATCGAGCAAGCCAATTGCCTCAACAACTTTCCTGCGGACAAAAAGAGCGCAACCGGTAACATAGTCCGTTTTACTTAATTGGTCAAACTGTCCCGTATCTTCTTTTCTTTTACCCAGATGACTTGTAAGCCGCCAGGAGGAACGGAGAAAAAGGTCGGTCCCTCGATACACTTTGGCGCCAGCCCACCAAATTTTATTGGTACCAAAGTATTTTATCTTAGGACCGCACAGCCCGATTTCGAAGTCGGCTTTGAAGACTTCCAGCGCGGCAGAAAGAAGATTTGGCTCGACAATAGTATCATTATTAAGCAAAAGAAAATAGTCGGCATCCCTTTTATTTAAGGCATATCCGAGGCCAGTATTGTTGCCGCCAACGTAACCTAAGTTAACAGAATTTTTAATCACATGGATGTAATCTCCGAATTTGTTTTGCAGTATTTCAGCTTCCTGGTTTTTCGAACCATTGTCTACTACCACGATTTCGTAATTAGGATAAGCTACTAGCCGTAATGAATCTAGGCAATTTGTTGTTTTCTTTAGCCCGTTCCAGTTGAGGATAATAATATAAAATTTGAGATAACTATTTTTATCTGCCATGGAGTGAATCCAAAACTCATTTTAGCATGACGAAGTAGAAGTAGTAATAATATTGTCCTCACCTATTGGGCTTCCGGCGCGCTCACAAAACTGCCCGTGGGCGGGGTGGTGTCTGGGTTTGTCACCGTAAAGTCTTGGGCCAGAAGATACCCGTTGGCTGGCACGCTGTGGAAGTTGTCCTGTGAATCCTTGTAGATTATCTCTAAGACATGCCATATCCCGGATTGTTCCGCCCAAGTGTCGCCTGAAGCTGTGAACGACTTTACTTCACCAATGCCTATGTTCTGCGGTGTCGCCCAAGCCTTCCACTCTGCACTCGTGTCAGTAGTACAGCGAACGAAGATTTCCTTCATCGCCGCCGTGTTGCCACCATTGTTCCGAATGGAAAAGTCGAAACTTACTGCCTGGCCACCCGTCACCGGATTCGGATGCACCGACACATTGCTGTCCAGCACCGCATTGGGATCGCCTGCCTGCTGGTGGATGAACTTTACACCGGGGACAACAGTGTTGCTGTTCGGATGAACAGCGCATCTGTCTCCCCATGACCCATCGTAAGGGATATCACAGAATCCCTTTTCGTTGTAGTTGAATGTTCCATCGCCGTTATCGGCAGTTACATGGGCAACATGGCCCAATTGACTGTCCGCACCATGCACCCCGGGCTGAAAGACAGCAATGTCGCCTGGGTCAGGGTCAGAGTCCACCGAATACCCATCTTGCTCGGCTATAACACCCCAGTCTTTAGCGTTGGCGTCGATGAAGTCCAGATCGGGTCTCATTTCATGCGCATAGTCAGTACATGAGCAGTTGCCGTAGCACTCGTCTGCAAGGGCAACACCGCTTGTACTTACGGGATACTTCTCACTTCTCAGATTGGCTATTAACACAACAGCCAGCGCCAAAACCACTGCCAGTAGGAAACTGACATGCTTCTTCTTTCTCGTTTTGCCTCTCATCTCTTGCCTCCTTTTTGGTTACTTAACCCGACGCGCCACAACTAACTTTTGGTTATGTACACTATTTCAGTAAACACCTCCATATTTTTAACGTGCAATCTTTTTTTACCTGCACCATTCTGCTTGTCCAGCGCTATCGTATATTTTAGACACACTATTGTTCTGAAGCTCGAGTTTGTAGATATTCCTTAAATCATTTATATCCTCCGGTGGCTTATCACTTTGGTCATAATTTATCTTTGTAAAATATATTGTGTCATCGGCCATAGAGAGATGTACTATGTAAGCAAACTCCGTTTCGTAAAGCCGCGTAAAGGCCTCGCTTTCTAGATTAAAACTCCAGATTTCCTCATTACTCACAAAGTGCACCACGCTACCATCCTCATTCCATACAGGGAACTTACCTTCAGCATTCGGACTCTCATTGAAAAAACTATATTGATGAAGCAAATTACCAAAAATATCATAGATGTGTAACTCAGATTCATCGCCAGCATTAACAAATGCCACCGCCTGAGAATTATCTGGCGAAGCAACCGCTCGTATAACAGCTTTCGGCCATTCGTATACCTCGCCTGAACTATAATTAAATGTCTTAATATCGGTATGCCAGCAATTAGTATCAATAACTAATAGATTTTGGTCTTCAACCCAAATCAATGTGTGCCCATTATTCATCTGAAATGAACGCGCTTCCTCATCATAAACAGGCACTAACCCCCCACTGGCGCCACCACAACTGCCGGTTTCATCAAAATCCAAAAGAGTTTCTGACTCTCGAGCGCTAACATTAACAAGTATTATTGAACTCTCCTTTCTTCCAACAAACTTTGTCGAATCCGCTGACCAAACCGCCCCCGAACGATAACCAATTTCAGTATTTAATTCATAGGTATCTTGACTTGAATAATCATAAATGTACATCTTGTTTTCATAAACTGGATATTGAATAATGGCTCGCGAATATAAAAACTTCCTCCCATTCGGCGACCATGAAAGCGAGCGATAACAAGGATATTCATAGTTAGGGCTATACAAATCATTTACTTCGTTGAAATCAAACCCAGTTAGACATTTACCATCTTTTGTAACTTGAACCGTATCAGAGTCTTTTGCCGTGGGAGAGAACCACACGTTCCCATTTCTAATGAATGCGATCTTGCCTTGTGGTTGGGGTGCGAGCGTGGGGGTAAGAGTCGGTAATAACGTCACTTCTTGCGTAACTGTCGGTGTGGGTGTAGGAGTTGGCTCAACTCCACCGTTATTTGACGCCCTCAGCACCCGCCAGGCAGCAAAGCCCACCACCACTACGACTAAACCGAGAATATAGATTATTTTATTGCTAGGTTTTTGTTCTTTTGACATATCAAACTCTTGCGCGTCAACATTATCTAAATCACTATTTAGTTGTGTTTGATTGTTAGTTTCGTTCTCCATAAGAAAAGATCCGAAAATTACACTTGGTCTGCGGCAACATTATCGAAATATGCTAATTAAACCCTAATATAACCTGATATTACCCGTCGTTGACAGGATTGTCAATTTTTCAGCGACAGGTCGAAATAGGGATCAACCCTGCCTGCCCCGCTTGACGGGGGGCAATATTAGCTTTTAGCTGATAGGAAATAGGGTTGAATCCTGATTCACGCAATTTAATCAATTTAATCTCTATTTAATCTCCATGTTAATATCGGTCACAAACTTTCCGATCGGAAAGTTTGTGACTAGCATCAAGTTGCAAAAGAAGTAATTTAAAGAAGTAACTTTTAGAAATTACTGTTTAGTGCGTTAGATTTATAACGGTCAAAAACTTCACGATCGGAAACTTTGTAACGACCATTCCTGTTCTCTGTAATTTACAGTCCTGTAGCTTGCAGCAGAAGTAAGCCCTAGTTCTACTCTTCAAAATATTCTCTAAACATTAAAATATTTGCGATAGGCACGGTCGTTTTCAATCTTTTCCACAGTCAGCAGCATTACTTCTTTTCCTACATCATAATACTGCCGCAAAAATTCAATTTCATCCTCGCAAGGATATGGGCAGAGATAAACACTGCGCTGGAGTTGAAGTAGTTTTAAGTTTTTAAAGATAAACCGCAGACTGTCGCGGGCTGAGCGTTTGGACTTGGGTATATCGTAAATTATCAAGCGCCATTTACCGTCCCATTTTTTGGTTTTATCAAGAGACATTTCCTCTACCATGTCCTTGAGCCGGTATTTAATAAACTTGCGACGGCCATTTTTGGTCAGTTTAAGCACCGCGTACCCATTTTCCTCTACAAGTTCCACATACTTCTGGTTGTACATGCGTTTAAGGTTTCGTCTTAGCTCAGCCATGTTGAATTTACCGCACCAACGCTTTTGCTCCTCTTCCATAGTCTTAAGCCACTCCGGCTTTGGCTCTCTTGTTTGCTGGTTCATTAGCTTGGCTAAAATTTCAGGTAAAACCGGAATCGCCGGCGAAATTAGTATTGCGCCAAACAAACCCATCAGTTTCAAGATATCCCCAGTCTTTGGTCTAATTTTAATTCCGCCAACATCCTTATTTTTCTGATTCCGTTGCTTGGTCGCCATAAGTTAAATATACCACGCACAAACTTTCCGATCGGAAAGTTTGTGACTGAAAGGGTTATCAAGGCTTATTTACTTTTGCTTGGTTTATGGGCCTCGGCAAACACTGGATGTTTGTTACAGGTTACTACAGGGGTTAGACAACTGCCTGTAAAACTTTGGCTTTAAACACCTTTCTAAAATCAGTGTCAAATGTGGCGAAGTGCCTAATCTTGTGTTTTTGCATGGTGACCAGGTGGTACGCGTCGCGCGGTCTTAATTGGTAATTTTTCATAAGTTCTACCGCATGGAGTTGCGATTCCGGTTGTTCGGGTATATTCACCAGAACTAACCCCGGCAAAGCTAAAACATCTTGTAGAGCCTTCAACAACAGGTTATAGATTTTTTTCTGACGTCTTTGTTTAAGCAGGTAATAAACTTGAAAAAGAAACTCGTCTAATACCAAAGGGGAAATACAGAGCGTAAATGAAGCTATTACTAATTGTTCAATAACCTGACAGGTTTTAAGGTGAAAGGGAGAGTCTTCGTTTTTGAAATAAACCAGCAGGTTGGAATCAAGGTAGCATTTTTCCATACTCTTTATTGTAAGAATCATTCATTTTCTTTGGCGGCAAACCCTTCCCTAAATGCAAGCCGCCGGCCAGTGTGCGCATTACTCGCACACCGCGAGAGGTGTTTGAAGTTTTCGGCAGCTTAAGGGAGACCTTAGTACCTACTGGATTAAGTTCGGCCAGCGGCTGAGACCGATAAATGAGAAGGAATCTTTGGCCTTCTCTTAGCTTGTCTCTAATAAAAGGGAAATTTTCCCGCAACTGTTTTGTAGAGATCAGGTTCATTTCCATATTATCTAGACATTAGCAAAATATAATTTAAAAGTCAACGGCCTCATGTGCGGTGTTCAGGACACAGCATTGAATCTTAATCCGTGCAATTTAGTCTCTACGAAAAAAAACGGTCACGAAGTTGAGGAACAGGAAAAGGTTATTAAAAGGATAGTAACAGGATGGGAAAGCGTGTAAAAGCTTTGAAATCTGGTCGGCGCTAATCAGCTTTGCCGAGGGTGGGCTGGTTTTACGTACGTTGCCGCCTTACCGGTTCGTTCTCTAAGGTAATATAGTTTGGCGCGCCGCACTCTGCCCTGGCGGACAACTTCAATATTAGTAATATTGGGGGAATGCAAGGGGTAGATGCGCTCTACGCCAATATTGCCTTTGCCAATCTTGCGAACGATGAAAGTTTTGGAAATGCCCGCGCCTCTTTTGGCAATGACAATGCCCTTAAATTTGGTAAGACGGTCTTTATCTTTTTCTTTTATTTTACTGGTAACAACAATAGTGTCACCAACGTGGAATGTGTTCATCTTGATGTTATGGACTGGATTATAGTGCATGGAGCAGTTTTCCGCAACTGGGTATTTGGTATGTACCCGAAATTAACTACTCCGACGGGGTAGTTTCCGGAGTGGGTGCGGCGTTCTCTGCCGTTGGGACCGGGGTAAATTCTGGTGTGGTCGAAGGGGTAACTGAAGATCCCGGAGGTGTTGTTGTTGGGCCGGGTGTGGGAGGGATAAGTGTCTCTACTATTTCATTATCCAAGCTCCAGTTGAGAGGTTTTAGCTCTTGCGGGGTAGCGCGGCGATATTCTTTTTGTTTGCCACTTATAAATATTTGCTGTCCCCATAAAAAGACAATAATAGCAAGGAATAGGATGGCAATTAAAGTAATGAAGTTGTTTAGTATTTTAAAAGATTTTGTGGTCATTTCTATTTCCAGAATACCTGCCCATTAAGATTAAAGCTTAAGGTATGGTCATCCTCTGTTTCCCCGCGCTGATAAATACGCAGGTTGGTAACCCGAATTTCCCGTTCGCCATTTTCCAAAGCTGTGGAAAATGTCTTGATTTGAGAGTAGGTCCCTGTTCCTGCCAGGGAGAAAACGAACTGTTTAAGACCAATGTCGGTTAGTGGATTAAGGTCGCTCTTGGTACGATTGACTGTTGAAGCGGCATCAAAACGGAAATTTTGTAGAGACAAATTCGCGACTTGGGCTATTTCAGTTGTTTGGTGCATAAAGTCGAGTACCTGCGGATCATTGGGCAAGTGTTTCTGGGTAAGATTCAGAAGTTCTTCGTAATGAGGGTAAGATGATTGGGCTAGTAAAAGGCTGTTTAACTTAGCCTGTATTTTCTCCTCTTCATTTTTAATCTCGTCGATAAGATTATTGGCCTTCTTAATTTGATCGTAATTAGGATAAACAACCCCGCCGGCCAAAATTAGAGCCAAAATTGCCAGGCTGCCAATTCTCAGGTAATTCTTAAGAGCAGTTTTGAGGTTTTTGGTTGTAGGCGCAAGTTTTCTTTTCAATATCTTTTGGAATTATTAATTGGTTACTTTTCCGCCTGTCCTACTAATTGTACTTGTGCGCCAAACTGAACTGGGGCGGTTGGTTTTTCCCGTGCCAGGGTGCTTAGTGATGCCCCCGCAATACCTTCTTGTGCTTTAAGATTTTGAATAAAGTAAAAAACCTCAAGGTAATTTTCGGTACTGCCTCGCAATACTAGGTAGTCGGTTAATTGCAACTCGTCAAGATAAACGTTTGCGGGAATAGATGTTTCCACCAAATCAAGAATCTGCGTAGTTGCTATTTTCTCCTGTTTAATAAGCGCAATCACATCAAGGTTACTCGCTAGAGCACGGAAACTAGTTTCTTTCTGTTTTTGACTTTCCAGGCGGATGAGTATTTGTTCCAAATCAGTATAAGCATTATTAAGCTGGTTTTCAACTTTATTCCGGTGGTACAAAGTATAGATTGTTATGCCCTGGACTAATAGAAGCAAAGTCCCTGCAATTAAAAATAATCTAGATAAACGTATTTTTTTACGCTTTCTCCCTTCCAATTCCTCCTGGGGTAAAAGCTGTATTTCGTGTGAGAGTTTAAATTCTTGCTCGGGCATGATAAATCAAGTATGACATATCATCTACTACTATACCTTAAACTATTCATTTTTATCAACTGTCCATTTTTACCGAAGCTCTGACCATGCCGGAGAGTGCTCCGGTGCCGCGGGAATTCGGGAAACTGCCGCGCGGCCTATCTTGCGTTCCGGCTGGTATAATCTATATGTAATGGGGAAGATTAAAATTTTACCATCATCGTTAGTTGATCAGATTGCCGCCGGGGAGGTTGTGGAACGGCCGTCTTCAGTAGTTAAAGAACTTACGGAGAATGCTCTCGACGCCGGGGCTAGTTTTATAGAGGTTGAAATTGATAGGGGGGGGCGAGAAAGAATTCTGGTCCGTGATAATGGTGAGGGTATGAGCCGAGAAGATGCTATTTTGTCACTAAAACGTCATGCTACTAGCAAGATAGCTTCTATTGATGACTTAACAGCTATAAAAACATTTGGCTTTCGAGGCGAGGCTCTTTCCAGCATTGTTTCCGTTTCTAAATTTAGTCTCAAAACCAAAACAGCCGACTCTCTACAAGGTACCGAAGTGTTAATGGAACCTGGTAAAGAACCCACTGTGCGTTCATGTAGTTATCCCCAGGGAACTACTATAACTGTCCTCAGTTTATTTTTTAACCTGCCGGCGCGCCGCAAGTTTTTAAAATCAGAGGTTACCGAGTTTAAACATATTAGAGACTGGTTTTTGGCACAGTCCCTGGCACATCCAGTCGTCGGCTTTTGTCTACGGCACAACGGTAAAGAAGTTCTTCACTTTCCGGAAGGTCAAAGCTCAAAGGATCGACTGGGACTGGCTTTGGATGTTGATTTAACAAAGTTCGCGCCAGTATCTCTTAAAACTGAGTATGTAAAAATAGGGGGCTTTGTGGGACTGCCCGAACTTGCTCGTGCGCGTCGGCGCCATCAATTTTTGTTTGTTAACCAAAGATATTTGCAAAATACAACCGTTTGGGCGGCGGTAAAGAAGGCTTATCGGGAAATCTTACCAGAAAGTTTACACCCGCCCTACTTCTTAAACTTAGTCGTTCGTGAGGACTTATTGGATGTTAATGTTCATCCCCGAAAAGAGGAGGTTAAGTTTGTTTCCCCTGCTATTGTTTTTGACGCCGTCGCTAACGCTAGTTATAGCGCTTTGAGCCAAAAGACAGAGGATGAAAGGATAAATTTGCCGCCAAAATACGGAAGTTTGTCCCCTTCGACGAGAAAAGCATCTTTCGGACAGCCTTCTTCGCACGTTCATGACGCCTCTTTTTATCCGGCAGGTTTTCCCGCGCGGGACAGTTCCAGTATTATCAGGGAACGAATGCCCCTAGGGGCACGATTGCCCCTTGGGGCACGATTGCCTTTGGATGAGACTTACGGGGAGTCCGTTCCCGCCAAAGAGATTCATCAGTTGGCGCGTTTGTACCTGCTAATTCTTGAGAATGATGGGCTAATAGTTATAGACCAGCACGCCGCTGAGGAGCGGGTGCTGTTTGAAGAGTTTGTTCAAGAATTTCAAAAACAACAGAAGGCAGGCGTTGGACAGGAACTTCTCCTGCCTATTAGTTTAGATTTAACGTCTGAAGAAATTGCGATTCTAAAGAATTATGTTGAAACATTGGAGAGAATTGGTTTCCGCTTCGTTTTTGTTAAAGAGGGGCGGCTTAGTATTAAAACAGTTCCTGTCAGATTAAAAGATAAAGATATCAAGAAAATCCTGTGTGAGTTTATAGATGATTTTATGGACAAACAGGAAGTGTTGGAATTTGCGGGAGTGGATTTTAATGCCGCTAAAATTGACAGACAGACGCTAGAAGGCTTGGCTTGCCTGGCCTGCCGCAGCGCTGTAAAACAAGGAGACGCGCTTACCCCGTTTCAAAGACAGAATTTAATCCGCCGATTGGAAGAACTTAAAGAGAGAGGATTGACCTGTCCCCACGGCCGCCCGACAAAAATAAGAATTTCCCTCGCGGAATTTAATAAGAAATTTAAGAGGGAATAGTTTTTATCGTACTGGCTCCCAATAAACTTTTTTATTCGATTTAAAAATTACACGTCCCAAATAGGCTTTCGTCCATACTGCTAACTGTTTAAAAAATCGGCCTTGAAAACGGCGGTAAGTAGTACTGACTACTAGATCAGCCAAATAATTAATCTTTCCTAGCCTTCCGACCCTTAATGATAAATCAATATCTTCCAGGACGCCGAAATGGGGAGTAAAGCCGCCGGCCATCGCCCAGAGCTTTTTTTTAACGGCAAAGTTAGCCCCGCGAAAAGGGAAGGAACCAGTTAAGAGCCGATGGGTATTATCGGCAACCTTCATAATTGCTGTGGACAAAGTGTTAAATAGCCTGCTTTTGCCGCTATACCGGTATGTACCCGTTAGTCCTGCCAGCATCTCGTTTCTTTCAAATTCTGTCCAAATTTGTTCTAGCCAATCGCTGGGCACTTGAGTATCAGCGTCAGTACTCGCAATAATTATTGCCCGCGCCTTTTTAAATCCGGAATTGCGGGCCACGCTTATATCGTGATCTGGTTCGTGTATTAAGGTAAGATGAGGGAAATTGGGCGCAAAAGAGTGTACAATTTCTGCGGTGTGGTCGGTTGATGCGTTGTTAACTACAATAACTTCGTAATTATCAGGCGGGAAAGATTGTTGGGCCAAAGCTTCTAGGCATTTACCAATAAGCTTTTCTTCGTTGTAAGCGGGAATGACTACGGATATTTCGGGAGAAGAATGAGTTTTGTCCATTTTGTAATAGTGTTAATTAACAAGTTCTTTGGCGAGCTCTTGGCTAATTTTATTCAACTCCTTTTTCAACCTTTTAAGCTCCTTCTCGTTGCTGGCCCCTTCTGCCTTTTTGATTCCGATGGACACTTTGTTAAGCTCTTTTTTCCAACAAGCGCGCCTAAGTTCGTGAACTGTTTTATGCAGTTCTTTGAGGAAATCGTCTCTGCTTATTAATTCCTCCGAACTTTTTAGGATCAATAGATTTAAGAGCTGTCCTTCCGAAGGCGAGAGTTTCTTTTGCAGTTCGTCTAAATTCAGCTCGGCGTGGAGAATTTGAGCTTTAAGTTCCCTCCAGAGGCTTTGCAGGCGAGGATCTGTTAGCAAAGGTTCAAATTCTTTAATTAGCTTCTTAACATTTTCATTCTTGCCAATTTGTGGCGGTCCTTGTAAAAACAAATTCAATAGATGTTCGCACAGGAGTTCGCAGCGATCCTTAGCGGCGATGGAGGGAGCATCCGATTTTTGTTGAGAGGCAGGATGATAATGGTCTTGACTTTGAAATCTCTGCAAGTCGGACTCGATAAGTTTTTCTTGTATTCCTAGTTCTTCGGCTAGTATTTGTATGTAGGATTGTTTGGTGACAGGAGAAATAGTTTTGTTCCAAAAAGGGGCCAAAAGTTTTAAAAACTCGACCTTGCCGGTGGGGAGATTGATATCAAATTCTTTTTTGCCTTGGGCAACTAGATACTGGAAAGCTGGCAGAGCTTCAGATTTAAGTTTGGTGAACAGCGCCGGATTTTCACGCAGAACCTCGTCTAGATCTCGCTCATCTCCGATTTGAATTACCATTATCTCTACTTCCTGAGGCTGGACTATTTCTAGCGCTCTCAATATTGCTTTGCGGCCAGCCTCATCGCCATCAAAGCAGATAAAGAACTTGCTCGCAAAGCGCTTTAGTAAAATGACCTGATTCTCTGTTAGCCCCGTGCCCAAGGGAGCAACGATATTTTCGATGCCATGCTGATGAGCCGTGACGATGTCTAGGTTGCCTTCAACCAAGACAACTTCCTTTTTCTCCCGAATGGCAACCTTGCCTTCATGTAGGCCATATAGAAATCTATTTTTTTTAAATAAAATAGTTTCCGGGGAATTGAGATATTTAGGAGATTGGTCATTGGTGAGCGCTCGTCCACTGAACCCTACATATCTTCCCAGATGATCACGTAGAACAAAAACAATTCGTTGGCGGAAACGGTCATACCAGCCCTTTTTCTGCCTTCTTTCTATTGTTAGACCAGCATCAAACAATTCCTGCTCCGAGAAGCCGCGCTGGCGCAAAAAATTGCTGGTTGTAGACCAAGAGGCTGGCGCATAGCCGAGGTTAAACTTTTTAATAGATTCATCGGAAATCTGTCGCTTTTTAAGATAATCCCGAGCCGCTTTGCCAACATTATGTTCAGTTAAAAGGTAATGATAAAAATGTGCTGCCATTTCCAGCGCACCCTGTACACGGAGCTTGCGATCGGAAGATGTTTTTTCTTCCGAGTGAGTGAGAGTTATCCCCGCTTGTTGTGCCAGAATTCTTAAGGCTTCGGGAAAATCCAAACCCTCCTGCTCCATTAGGAAGGAAAAAATGTCTCCGCCTCGGTTACAGCCAAAACAGTACCAAAACTGCCTTTCGGCGGAAACAGTGAAGGAAGGGCTGGTGTCCTGATGAAAGGGACACAGCCCTTGGAAGTTGCGACCGACGTGCTTGAGTTTTACATAGCGGCCGATAAAAGAAACAATATCAATCGCCTCTTTAATTTTCTCGGCATCTGA
>JAHISN010000040.1 GCA_018818265.1 Patescibacteria group bacterium
AAGGTCTTATCAGATTAATGGGTTAACAGCAGAAAAGTGGTGTTTTGGCTTATGTAGTTCTAACGGTGGAGGTTGGATTAGCTGTGAAGGCAGTGAGCAATACTTTACATGTGCTGATGTAGTTGCTGGAGCATTGCCGACTCCAACTCCAGTCCCAGAGCCTGTCCCCGATGAAGAGAAATTTGATATAAACGGGGATGGTGTTGTTGATGTGGATGATTTGGTTGATCTGCTGAAATGCTGGGGGAAAACTTACTGTCCATTACCACGAGCTGATATTGATCGGAATGGGGAAATAAACGCACGGGATGCTCTTGCTCTGGTTATGTATTTGCTGCTCAGTGAATAGTGGTGTTCTGGAGCATAGGCAAATTTCCTGTAGATATGAAGAAATGTTATGGTTTACAAATATTATTTCTGTTTTCTAGCTGTTTTTTCTTCTGGGCATCTCCGGTGATAAATGTTAGTTCCCAAAGCTTGCCTTCATTAGAAGTAGACCTAGATAGAGATGGCCCTTTTTATTCAGGGGAAACAGTTATTGCTGAGGTGGCTATTGTTCCCGCAAGCGAAGAAATTTATGCTGCGGATATTTATCTTCAGCTGACAGAAGCGGGTGTTTTGGGAACAGATAAGGTGAGGGTTGATGGTGTGCGGTCAGCCGAGCCGGAACTTATCTTAGGACCATATAACGAGCTGGGTGGTTTTGATGAGGCGAGAGTAGTAGACGAGGCCAATCAAATTGGGCAGATACGCGTACATGTAATTGGAGCGCAGGTGATTGATGGGGAGCTGGTTGCTAACCCGATTCGTACACCGACAGTTATTTTTACTATTTCCTTGGTTGTGACCGATAGTTCAGAATGGGAGCAGGAGGTGGAAACTTTTGATATTGTGGAGATAGGGTTGGAATTTAACGAGACAAACTCGCGCTTGTTAGATGCTGCACTGCTGGAGCTGCCTTTTACCACGAAGGATGACGTTTTGCAAGTGTATCCTCCAGTGTCTTTGATACTTACGCCAGCGCCAACGTCGGCATTAACTCCAATACCTGGATCACCCACACCCGTCTTGCCGCCGGTGCCACAGGAAGGGGCTGATTGTGGCGCGCAGGTTTATCCCGATTGTAGTGAAGGATGTGTGCGAGTGGCTATTCTGCGACGTTGTTTGGATCTAAATTTATTTCTACAAAATTCTATTAGCTGGGTGACCCTGCTGGCGGGAATCTTTACCATGCTCCGTTTGGCGATTGGTTTTTTGGGGGTGGCTACTGCGGGTGGGGATGTGGGGAAATTAGAGGAGGCCAGAAATACTATTGGATTTTCCATGATAGGTTTGGCAATTGTGGCCGCGGCGTGGTTGATTTTAAAAACCATGAGCACTGTGATCCCTTCCGCCTGGGAAGTGTGGTTTGGTATGTAGGATGGTAGAATGGAACCTGGATGGTATTTCATGATATTTCCCTTAATAAATTAGAAGTAGACCTTAAGGCTGATTTTCGGAGCGGGTTAAGCGAAGCTGAGGCGCGGAAGCGCCTGCAGGAATTGGGCTCCAACCAGCTTCCTGAAAAGAAGCCTCCGACTTCTTGGCAGATACTAATTGAGCAGTTCAAATCTCCCCTAGTTTATATTTTGCTATTTGCTTTTTTGATTTCTCTTCTTTTAGCGCACTGGGAAGATGCTTTGGTAATTAGCGGGGCGCTGCTTCTTAACACGGTTTTAGGTTATTTTCAGGAGAAGAAAGCCCTGAACATTTTGGAGGAACTAAAGAAGATGGTCCATCCGACGGCTAAAGTTCTGAGGGAAGGTCATATTAAGGAAATTGATGCCTCGCAAGTTGTTAGCGGAGATATCATTTTGCTTGCGTCGGGTGATAAAATCCCCGCTGATGCGCGGCTGTTTGAAGAAAATGATTTGGAAATTATTGAAGCGGCACTCACCGGGGAATCGGTTCCTTCGGCTAAGAATATAAACATATTATCAACTGATACTCCCACAGCCGATCGGGAAAACATGGTTTTTATGGGTACGGTTGTCGGTAGAGGCAAGGGGCGGGCAGTTGTCGTCAACACCGGTGAGGGTACCGAGTTAGGGAAGATTGCTTTACTAGTTTCCGAAACTGTTGAAGAAGATACTCCCCTTCAACAGCAGCTTTCACACTTTAGTATTTTATTATCTCGTTTAGTAGGAATTATATGTTTGTTAATTTTCGGGCTGGGGGTTTTGCAAGGGGGGGATATTCCTGAAATGCTGGCGACCTCAGTAGCTGTTGCCGTAGCCGCAATTCCCGAGGGATTGTTGGTTGCTTTAACTGTTGTATTGGCTTTGGGAATGCAAAGAATTCTTAAAAAGAAAGGACTTGTGCGACATCTTATTGCCGCGGAAACTTTAGGCAGCACATCAGTTATTTGCAGTGACAAAACTGGCACGCTAACGCAGGGTGAGATGCAAGTGTCTCATGTTCACTGCGGTGGGTTTTTACCTGATGGAGAAATTGACAAGGAAACACACAGTCTGGCGCTAAAAATTGGCGCGTTATGCAACGATGCTGTAGTTGAGAACATGGATGAGGAACTGGAGCAGTGGCGTGTTATTGGTGACTCTACAGAAAAAGCGTTGCTTCTTTCGGCCGTGCAGGGCGGCTATGGCCTGGACAATCTTATCGCCAAATTCCCGCGCCTGGGTGAACTGCCTTTTAACGAAAACCGTAAGTTTATGGCCACGCTCCACGAGGATTTGAGCCGCGGGGAGCGTCTATTAATGGTTAAGGGAGCTCCAGAATTAATTTTAGAGCGTTCACATTATGTAATGAACAGCGGCAGAAAAGAAATACTAAGTGAGTCCATCAGAAGCGACATCCAGCGCAGTTTTGAAGCTTTAAGTGAGAAAGGTCTGCGCGTTCTGGCAGTTGCATACAAAGAATGGAATACAAGTAAAACTGAGATTACAGAACAAGATGTTGCCGATTTAGTTTATACAGCTTCGGTGTCGCTCAAAGACCCTTTAAGAGAAGATGCCCGCGAGACCATTGAACTCTGTCGTCAGGCAGGTATTACGCCAGTTCTAATAACTGGTGATCATCTGCTTACTGCCAAAACGATTGCTGAGGAGGCTGGTTTTGTTCTTAATTCCGAGAGTATTATTGAAGGGCGCGAGTTGGATCAGCTATCTGATAAGGAGTTAGGCGGTAGGGTGCGAAATCTACAGCTTTATGCACGAGTAAGTCCAGAACACAAATTGAGAATAATTGATGCTTGGCAGAAACAAGGAGAAGTAGTGGCTATGACTGGTGATGGGGTTAATGATGCCCCGGCGCTAAAAAAAGCCGATATTGGTGTGGCCTTGGGTTCAGGTACCGAAGTAGCCAAAGAAGCCTCAGATTTAGTTTTGCTGGACGATCGTTTTTCTACTATAGTGTCTGCCGTACGTGAAGGGCGAGTCATCTTTGATAATTTGCGTAAGATAATTACTTATTTGCTTGCCGATTCCTTTTCAGAAATAGTTCTAGTTATGGGAGGGTTGCTGATAGGGTTCGGCTCGCCTATTTCAGCGGCACAGATTCTGTGGGTGAATCTTATTACCGATGGTTTGCCGCATTTAGCCTTGACAATGGAGCCGCAGGAGAGTGATATCATGGAACGCCCGCCGCGCCGCCGCAGGGAAAATATTCTAAACGCCGAGATGAAAACAATAATATTTCTAATTGGGCTTTTAACTGATTTTGTTTTACTAACGCTATTTTGGTTACTTTCGCGGAGAAATCTACCGATTGAGTTAGTACGCACAATTATTTTCGCGGGTTTGGGGATTGACTCTTTAATCTATGTTTTTTCCTGTAAAAGTTTACGTCGACCGCTATGGCGCATCAATATTTTTTCGAATTACTGGCTTATTTTGGCGGTTTTGGGTGGGTGGTTATTACAGCTCGCGGCTATCTATTTTAGACCCTTACAAGACCTTTTAAACACAGTACCTTTGCCATTTCTCTATTGGAGCTATTTGTTAATTATCGCTTTAGTCAAGGTTTTGCTGATTGAACTGGTTAAGGAAATATTTATACACCGAGAGGCAAAGACTATCTAGCTAGTTATTCTACTATCATCTCTTTCCCGTTTCTCTCCCTAAACTCTTCCAAACCCATTAGAGATTTTAGATCGGTCATGCGATCGAGATATAAAATACCTTCCAGATGGTCAATTTCATGTTGCAAGACGCGGGCGTAGATGTCGTAGGCTTCGATAGTGATGGACTCCCCTTGTTCGTTCCACGCCTCAACGACTACCTGTTGATGACGAGGAACACGGCCGCGTAGGTAGTTAAAACTCAAACAACCTTCCCAGTCGTCAATAATTTCTTTTGAGCGCTCAATAATTTTGGGATTAATAATAACTTGTAGGGGTACGCCGACAGTACGGTGTCCCATTAGTTTGGGCGGTATGTTAACGGCAAAGAGGCTTACGATCTGGTTGATCTGATTTGCGGCCAGACCCAAGTCGTCGCTGTCTTTCAGGACTTTTTTTATGTTTGTGATTAATCGGCGGGTTTCGATATCTTTAAGCTGTTCCCTAGTGATCGGTAAAGCCTTCTGGCGTAAAATAGGATTTCCTAATTGGGTGATGGGAAGGTTTGGCTGGGGCATAGGTCGATTATAGCATAGATAAGGATAGGTAGTAGGTGATAGGTAGTAGGTCGCTATATAACTTAATTCAAGCAATTACCTCACCAAGATGTTATAATATAGGATATGAAAAAAGACTTAAGAATTGTTGCGGCATGGATTATCGTTTTAAGCATTGGGTTAAGCCAAATGAGCTACCTGGGTAGTTCGCTGGCCTCGTTGGGACTTTCGTGGTCGGTGGCATCTAGGCTTAGAGGTAGTACGCCGATTAGCGCCGAGATGTTGGAACCAGAAATGCTGGGAGCAAAGGAGATAGTGACAGAAACGCCTCTGCGGCCCTGCGAAGTGGCTTTAAATAACGTAGCACAGGGGCAAATGCCAGACAGACTGGTCATTTCTCTGGCGGAACTTGACTTAACTGTGAACCCGGTTTCTCTAGTTGACGGAACATGGGCGGTTCATGATAACGTGGCAAATTACGCTCAGGAAACTGATTTGCCGAACGGTGTATCCGGAAACACAGGTTTGTTTGGTCACGATCGCACTTATGCTTTTGCGCCAATTAAAAGATTATCAACAGATAATGAAATTCAGTTATTTACCCGTGACTATATTTTCTTTTATCATGTAATTGAAGTTCATTCTGGTGTGGATTCCAAAGAGGTTGATGTTTTTCATTTTACCCAAGAGCCTCAATTGACTTTGGTAACCTGCGACGGCATTTTTTCTAAACAGCGGTTTGTGGTTAAAGCGCGGTTGGTGAAGATTGAGAAGAGAGAGTGCGTACCCTCTCTCGATATTCCCGCAAAATCCTTACTCGCTGATTATCTGGATGGAACATGAGTAGAGTATCAGTAACAATCTCCGTGGTGCGTTTCCTAGCCATATATTTGAGTTGTAGGGACCGTGCAAGAGACTCGAGTAAGTTAGCTATTGACCCGGCTACACTACGATAGTAGTCGCGGGCGCGCCGCAGGGCAAGCTCCTGACAGGGTGAGTGTGATATAGCAATTTGTGCGTCTGTTGTATTCCTACTGCTATTTTTAGCTTCCAGTCTTTCTTTTCCTGCTGTTTGAAATTTGGAATTTGGGATTTGGAATTTCGAGGTTACGACGCAATACCAATTCGGTAAAAAATCCCTCACCCATTTGTTTGCCAGTAGGAATTGCTCATAAGTGCTATCCCGATTCAAAATAACTTTCATTTGTGCAATTTCGCGGGCAGTGAAAAGGTCTTTATGGGGTAGCTCGAGCTGGCTGGCATTTAAATACATATTGGGGCAAAGTTTATTGTTGGTTTTTGGGCTATTGGGATGGCGGCGGATCCCAAGGATTTCAGTGATTACTTTCTCTGCTAAACGTGTTGTCCACAGCCGGTGGGGAGCGGTAATAATAAAGAGGTCTATGTCGCTGTTTTCTTCGGCATTGCCAGCGGCCGTGGCGCCGGTAACCGCAAGCATTTTTAGTGAGGGAATAAGTTTAATATAACGTTCGGTGCGGCAGGCTAAATTATATTTTCTTCGTGACCATTCTTCTCTCTGTTGACGGAGTGCAACATTGTTTCCTCTTCCTTCGAGAAATAGATAGCCCTTTTCCGTTTCAACCTCCGCCAATTGTCTAAGAGTTTCTATTGTCAGTTGATTGCTGGATTCCAGGGCAAATCCTTCCAAGTAAAGATGAAGTTCTTCGCGTGTAAGAGGGAAATCAAAAATATCCGAGTAGGCTAGGGTTTTGAGAACGGCGGACTTTAAAATGTTTTCCACATAATGATTATAGCGTATCTCTCCGTTATTGACACGAATTGGCTCAATGGTATAATTCCCATGTTATGCCAACAGTAAATCAACTTATTCGCAAACCGCGCAAAAAAGCAAAAGAGAAAATCAAGGCTCCTGCTTTGCATGGGACTTATAATGCTGTTAAGGGGAGATTTTCTCAGACGAATAATCCTCAGAGGCGGGGAGTTTGCACGGTGGTACGTACCATGACGCCTAAAAAACCGAATTCCGCTCTGCGTAAAATTGCTCGTGTTCGTTTATCTAATCGCAAGGAAATTACTGCCTATATTCCTGGTGAGGGTCACAATTTGCACGAACACTCCATCGTGTTAATACGCGGCGGCCGTGTAAAGGACTTGCCAGGGGTTAAGTACCATATTGTTCGCGGCACACTAGACACCGCCGGCGTTGAAGGCCGAAAGAAAGGAAGAAGCAAATACGGAACTAAACGGGGTGGTATTGTCTCCTCGGTAAGCGAAGCGCCAACCGCCTCGGCGGCCCCCGCATCGGAGTAACTTTCTCTTAGTTCCTACTCTGTTTGTTGACACCAGGAAGGTGAATGATATAATTCACCAGCGTAAGGGGGGTATTCGCATGAGAATTTCGAATATTCAAATGTCATTTAAAACTAGATGTGATAATATCAGGTAATTGGGTGATTGGGTAATTAGGTAATTAGGTGATTCGATGAATATAAACCAATCACTAATCACTAATCACTAATCACTAATCACTAATCACTAATCACTAATCACTAATCACTAATCACTAATCACTAATCACTATGCCCAGAAGGAAACGTAAACTTAAAAGACAAGAATTAAAACCAGACCCGCGATATAACTCACTGAGAGTAGCGATTTTTATAAATAAAGTGATGCGCGAGGGGAAAAAAGATATTGCCCGTAGAATTGTCTATAATGCTCTTGACCTTACGAAAGCAAAGATAGAAAAAGAACCGGTGGAGATTCTAACGCAAGCGATTAATAATGTTAAACCCCAGCAAGAAGTTCGTTCCCGACGGGTTGGCGGGTCAAATTATCAAGTTCCTATGGCAGTTCGAGCTGATCGGGCAGAGACATTGGCCATGCGTTGGATTATTACGGCCGCCAAGTCTAAGAAAGTTTCTATGGAAAAGGCTTTAGCTCAGGAACTTATTACCGCCTATAACGGTGAGGGCGAAGCAATGAAGAAGAAAGAAGAGGTCCAGCGAATGGCGGAAGCCAATAGAGCATTTGCTCACTTTAAGTGGTAAGTCGGCTTTGCCAAATTACCGCGACACGCTAGAGGCGTGAAGCTTATTAACGTGAGCCTGTAGTTACTACTACCGGGGAACACATTAACAAACTCGGTCTAACTAAAAGAGAAAAACTAAACGATTTATATTATGCAACCCGAAATCCCCCTCAAAAATGTCCGCAATATTGGCTTTATCGCACACATTGATGCCGGAAAAACAACTACCACAGAGCGGGTATTGTATTACACCGGGAAAACCTACAAGATTGGGGATATTGATGAGGGTACTACCCAAATGGACTGGATGGAACAGGAGAGAGAGCGTGGCATTACTATTCAATCAGCCGCTACAACCTGCTTTTGGCCGCCAGCAGAATCGGATGAAACTTGTGAAAGACATCGTATTAATATTATCGATACTCCTGGTCATGTGGATTTTACTGCCGAGGTAGAGCGTTCCTTAAGAGTTTTGGATGGCGCTGTGGTGGTTTTTGATGGTGTAGTGGGGGTTGAACCACAATCGGAAACTGTTTGGCGACAGGCAAATCACTACAATGTCCCCCGTTTGTGTTTTATGAACAAGTTGGACAAAACCGGTGCTGACTATGAGAAGAGTGTTGCTTCGATTAAAGAGCGTTTGGGTGCAGAGACAGTTCTTTTGCAGATCCCCATTGGTTTAGAAGGTAATTTTGTGGGCGTTGTGGATTTGCTAGAAATGAAAGGAGTTTATTCTACAGGTGAGTTGGGAGCCAAGATGGAAATTAAAGAAATTCCAGATGAGTTAAAATCTCTGGCCCAAGAAAAGCGAGCCGAGTTGGTGGAAATAGTTGCCGGTACTTCAGAGAAACTTCTGGGAAAATATTTAGAAGAAGGACCAGAATCAATCTCTGTAGATGAACTTAAACAGGCACTTCGCGAAGCGACAATCAAAGGGGAGCTTTTTCCTGTTTTAGGCGGGGCGTCTTTTCGCAACTGCGGGGTTCAACCTCTTATCAATGCAATAATAGATTATTTACCGTCACCGCTTGACGTTGGTGAAATCCTTGGATATAATCCTATTGATGGTCAAAAGGAGAAGCGCCGTGCTAGTGATGCTGAGCCGCTTGCCGCTTTAGCTTTTAAAGTGCAGACCGATCCTTATGTGGGGCGGTTGGTGTATTTTAGAATTTATTCAGGCAAGTTGACCAGCGGGATGGACGTTTACAATTCAACTCAGCAGGTCAAGGCGCGTGTGGGGCGATTGCTCCTTATGCATGCTAACCACCGTGAGCAAATTGAGGAACTCGCGGCCGGTGAAATCGGTGCGGCCCTAGGGTTTAAAGAGTTCTCTACTGGGGATACGCTATGTGATCCGGAGCATCCGATTATTTTGGAGCAGATGAATTTTCCCGATCCAGTTATTTCGGTTGCGATTGAGCCGAAAACAAAGGCGGCTCAGGAAAAGATGATGGTTTCTCTAAGGCGCCTTTCTGAGGAGGATCCTACATTCACCATTAGGGGTAATCCGGAGACTGGTGAGACTATCATTTCCGGCATGGGTGAACTCCATCTAGAAATCCTGGTGGATCGTTTACTTAGAGAGTTTAAGGTTGAAGCTAATATTGGCCAGCCGCAGGTGGCATACCGCGAGACGATCCGAAAGTCTGTGGAACAAGAAGGTAAATATATTCGTCAGTCCGGTGGCCGCGGTCAATACGGGCATGTTTTTATTAGAATTGAACCGCGGGAGAGGGGAGCTGGATTTGAATTTGAGGACGCAATAAAGGGCGGAGCGATTCCCAAGGAGTTTATTTCTGCGGTGCAGAAGGGTGTTAAAGAAGCTACGGTGTCCGGTGTTGTTGCTGGCTATCCTGTGGTTGATGTTAAAGTAATACTTTTTGACGGTTCTTATCATGAGGTGGATTCTTCCGAAGTTGCCTTTAAGGTTGCCGGTTCGGATGCATTTAGAAAGGGTTGTCGGGAGGCCAATCCGACCTTGCTTGAGCCGATTATGAAGGTGGAGGTAACCGCGCCAGAGCAGTACATGGGCGATGTAATTGGTGATTTGTCTTCCAAGCGCGGTGAGATTTTGGAGACAGAAACCCGAGGGAATGCTACTGTGGTCAAGGTGCTAGTGCCCTTGGCAGAAATGTTTGGTTACGCTACGTCAGTCCGCTCGATGACCCAAGGAAGGGCATCATTCAACATGGAACCATCGCACTATCAGGAAGTTCCAAAGAATGTGGCGGAGAAAATTGTCGGAACAAAGAGTTAAAAGCCTGCCTTGTCGTAGTCTTGACCAACGCGGGTTAAAATGAAAAATTATATAGCCCCGTACTAGCCCGGCAGTAGTAACTGCCGACTAGTACAGGGTTCAATTCAGCCGGCGGAATTGCAGTAGCAATCTTTACATTGTCATAAAAAACCCGGCTTTTGGCAGGTTCTTATTGAGCCCGCCACATTTGCCTTCGGCAAAAGTAGGCGGGTTAATTCCAGCAACGGAAAAAACTTCGTTTTTTCCGGCTGTCATTGAAAGGTGGTGAAACAATTTGGCAAAAGAAAAATTTGAGAGAACAAAACCACATGTTAATGTTGGAACAATTGGTCACGTAGACCACGGGAAAACTTCCTTGTTGTCGGCTATGACCAAAGTGCTTTCGGCCAAGGGATTAGCTGAGTTTGTCCCTTTTGAGAAAATAGATGCTGCCCCTGAGGAAAAAGATCGCGGTATCACTATTTCCATTTCCCATATTGAGTACGAAACGGAAAAACGCCACTATGCGCATGTTGACTGTCCGGGACACGCTGACTATATCAAGAACATGATTACTGGCGCGGCTCAGATGGACGGCGCTATCTTGGTAGTTTCTGCCGCTGATGGCCCTATGCCTCAGACTCGTGAGCATGTTTTGCTTGCTCGTCAGGTGAATGTACCTCGTATGGTTGTTTTTATGAACAAGATGGATCTGGTCGAGGATATGGAATTGGCTGATCTGGTAGAAGTAGAAATTCGTGAGCTCTTGACTAAGTACGAATTTCCCGGTGACGACATTCCTATTGTGCGTGGGTCAGCTCTAAAGACTTTAGAGGGTGATCCAGAGGCCGAAAAACAAATTATGGAGTTGATGGACGCTCTGGATGAGTATATTCCTGTGCCCGAACGTGAAGAGGATAAACCATTTTTAATGCCGATTGAAGATGTGTTTTCTATTTCTGGTCGTGGTACCGTGGCTACGGGTCGTATTGAACGCGGAACAGTGGATCTAAACGGTGAAGTGGAAATAGTCGGTTTAACCGACGAAAGCCGCAAGGTAGTTGTTACTGGAATAGAGATGTTTAGAAAGACAATGGACAGGGCGATTGCCGGTGATAATGCAGGTCTGCTTCTGCGGGGTGTTGATAGAAGCGAGATAAAACGTGGCCAAGTATTGGCTGCGACGGGTACTGCTAAGCCTTATACCGAGTTTGAGGCGGAAGTGTATATTCTTAGTAAAGACGAGGGTGGTCGACATACACCTTTTTTCCCTGGATATAGGCCGCAATTTTATATGCGGACAACGGATGTAACAGGTGAGGTCTTCCTGCCCGAAGGCGCCGAGATGATTATGCCTGGCGATAATGCTAAAATTACGGTTAAACTTATTGAGCCAGTGGCATTGGAAGAGGGTCTGCGTTTTGCTATTCGTGAAGGTGGCAGTACTGTTGGCGCTGGAGCCGTGACTAAGTTATTGAAGTAGGGTCAGGTATTGTCTTCTTAGCTGTGCCGACTTGCCAGGCAGGGAGAGGTCTCTGCTTGGTAAGTTGCGCGGTTTGTATGGGATAATTGGTGGTGAGATAGTTAGTCTTGTTGTTAGTACAATTACTATGACGCAAATATCTATTCGTGTCCTTCTAAAATCATTTGATCACAAAATATTGGATCAAACTAGTCTGGATATTATTCAGACGGCTCTTAATACTGGTGCCCGAATTATCGGTCCGGTTCCTTTGCCAACACAAACCGAGAAGTTTACGGTTATCCGCGGGCCTCATATAGATAAGCGCAGTCAGGAGACTTTTGAACGCCGTACTCACCGCCGATTGATTGATATCACCGATCCTACCAATAGAACTTTGGATTCGTTGTCAAATCTAAGTTTGCCCGCCGGGGTAGGGATTGAGATAAAAGCGTGAAGAACCCCGCGCTATAGCGTGGGGCTTCTTCGGAGAGCGGGGTGTTCTGTCTTTTTACCATAATATGTCTTCTTCAGTTAAACACAAACAACAGCGCGTAGGGGTTTTTGTTGATGTTTCTAACATGTACCACAGCTCGCGTAATTTGTATAAGGCTAAGGTTAATTTCGAATCGGTATTAAAGGTGGGTGTCGCTGGGCGCAAGCTTATCCGCGCCTTTGCCTATGTGATTGAGGCTGATGTTAAGGGAGAAAAAGGATTCTTTGAAGCGTTAGAAAAGCAGGGGTTTGAGGTGCGTGCCAAAGAGATCCAGGTTTTTGCCGGAGGGGCCAAAAAGGGCGATTGGGATGTAGGGCTGTGTATGGATGTAGTTCGCTTAACGCCTCTCCTGGATACGGTTGTTTTAGTCTCTGGCGATGGCGACTATGTTGATCTTTTGAACTATCTCCGGGGCCACGGCAGGCGCACCGAAGTTATTGCCTTCGGCCGCACAACTTCTCACCGTCTTATCGACGAAGCCGATGAAT
>JAHISN010000041.1 GCA_018818265.1 Patescibacteria group bacterium
ACAGCATACATCGCGCAATGAATTGCGCTACTACACTCAGCCGGACGCGCGCTAAAGCATGCCACGTTCTACGTGGTACGCTATTACAGAAAGATGGCACATTCTAAGTTTTTCACGTAAACTATATGTATGGAAATAATCAAAAGCGAGCGAATACCGCTGTATATCTTTAGCAGCATTTCCTCAATTGAGCCCGATTGTCTTCGGCAGGCTAAAAATATTTCTAATCTGGAACCGGCATTTCATCACACAAGCTTGATGCCCGACGCGCACATAGGTTACGGAATGCCCATCGGCGGAATACTGGCTCTCAAAGATGCTATCTGTCCTAATGCCGTGGGCGTAGATATTGGTTGTGGAATGGGTTATGTTTCTACCAACCTTCCCTCAAATTCTCTAACCAAAAATGACCTGCGCCAATTGGTTGATCAAATTATGCGCGATGTGCCAACCGGCTTTTCTATTCATAAGAAACCCCGCCCCGCACCCGACTTCCTCAAAGCGCCGCGTTTGCCGCAATCCCTAATGAATGAATTAGACCGGGCCAAAAAGTCGCTAGGAACACTTGGCGGCGGCAATCACTTTATTGATATCCAAAAAGATCCTCAGGGCAATTTAGTTGTATTAGTACATAGTGGCTCGCGACATTTTGGCTACGCCATCGCCAACTATTATCACAAAAAAGCCCAAAACGAGTGTACGGTCAAAAACAGAAATTTGCCCAATGGGGATTTGGCTTACTTCAAAATCGGCTCTGTCTTGGGACAGGAATATATATATGCCATGCAGTTAGCAATGCAATATGCCCGCGAGAACCGACACCAGTTGATGGAAGCGGCACAAGAGAGCCTTAACAATTTGTTCGGCCCGCTAGAATTTGGTGAACAAATTAATGCCCATCACAACTATGCCGCTTTGGAAGAACATTTCGGTCAAAAGGTCTGGGTACACCGCAAGGGAGCAATTCGGGCAGAAAAAGACGAACCAGTTATAGTTCCAGGCTGTATGACTTCACACTCCTATATCGGCATAGGCCTAGGAAACCCCGACAGCTTTAATTCCTGCGCACACGGGGCAGGACGAATACTGGGACGGAAAGAAGCCAAAAGAAAATATAATGTTCGTGAAATTATGAAAGATATAGAGGACCATAACATCGTACTGGGCAAAAAAAGCAAGCACGACATTGCCGAAGAGTGCCGCTTTTCCTACAAAGACATCGAGGAGGTTATCCAATATCAATCTTCTCTGGCAAAAATGACCATCCGGCTTACCCCTCTGGCGGTTATTGTTGGCTAATAATGTTGGTTAACTCCGTGAAGGCCCGGAACGCGATTTGACATTTGGAACAAATCTCGGTTAAATTAAGCTAGACTTGTTCGCCGATTATTGATTTCTTATTTCTGAATCTTTATGAAATCTATTAGACCTGCCCGTCTTGGCAAGTGGCCTTTTAAACTTATTGGAGTTATCTCGTGGCTGGGAGCGACTTCGTTTGTGATTTTCAGCTCCCTTTTGATTCTAGTCTTTCCGGAACTATTCACTCAGTTCCCGGTGTTTGTGGAAAAAACACTCAACTATTCTCTTTATTCCGCGCTCCCTAACAATAGCCATGTTCTAGGTCAATTCATTGGATCCGAAGATGCCCGCATCGCCGTTTTGGCCGATTATCTCAGGAACCAGCGCTCACCAATGGCAGGTAACTCCTCTGATTTTGTCCAAGCCGCCGACATGTACAATCTTCCCTGGACGCTTCTCCCATCTATCGCCGGCAAGGAATCGGGGTTTGGCAAGGCTATTCCCAAAAATTCATTCAATGCCTTTGGATGGGGTGTCTTTACAGGCCAGCAAACTGGTGTTAACTTCACCTCATGGGAAAATTCGATTTATACAGTCGCCAAAGGGCTAAGAGAAAAATATTTTGACAGAGGACTAAGCACTCCCGAACTTATAGAACCCTACTACACTCCCCAAAGCCCTGCCAAGGGCCATCCATGGCTCCATGATGTTCTCTACTTCATGAACGAGATCGAAAACTGGAAAGGGGCATAGTTTTATCCAAATTCACAGAAACAGGAGAGGAATAAGCCAGATTCTGTTCCCCCCGACGTTACGTCGGGGCTATCTATCATCTATCTACGCCACGCCTCGCGTGGTCTAAGCCTTCGTCTTCGGCACTCGGCAGGCAACCTAGTAGCGTGCCATTCGGAAGTTGCCACGGGGAGGATTACCTGTGCCCCGCAGTGGCTACTGCTGGGGCCGTTTCATCCCTTCTCCATATCTTACGACTTAGGAAAAGGCTCGTCTCTGTGGTTCTTCCCAAAAGTTAATTCCT
>JAHISN010000042.1 GCA_018818265.1 Patescibacteria group bacterium
CCATCTCGTTATATGGCAGAAAATATCGGATACCACCAGGATACATAGGATGTCGTATCTGGGTAAAGATCAGGGGGAACAAACTCCTGTTTGAAGCAAATGGGCGTGTGTTCTGGAAGCAGAGATTAAAGCCCTAATCACCGCTTCCCCCCTTCGGGGGGGGGCGGACAATTGAGAAGTTAAAAAACTAGGACAATTGAGAAGTTAAATTACAGTTCTTTGCCCTTTCGCGAAATATAATCCAATGTTATAATTTTTTAGAGTGGGAGGTGATTTTTTTATGGCTTTTACAATCAATAGGGTTACTCTTTTGGGACGCTGTACTCAGGATCCGGAGTTAAAATATATTGCGGACGGGACGGCGGTGTGCACAGTGAATGTTGCTACCGATCGTCGCTATAAGGAGGGTGACGAGTGGAAGAGTAAGCCCGAATTTACCCGCTGTACTTTCTGGCGCAAGCCGGCGGAAATTGTTGCCCAGCATTTATCTAAGGGTTTTTATGTTTATATTGAGGGGCGATTGCAGACACGGCAGTGGGAAGATAAAGACGGTAATACACGGTATGCCACGGATGTGCAGGTAAATGATTTTGTTATTCCTCGTGAACCGCGCGGTAGCTCGGCCCAAGCTAGTGGTTCGGATAAGACTGACGACACTGGAAAGTCCAGCAACCCCGGTGGTAAAGATGTACCGCAGGGCAGTGAGGAGATTTCGGGTGAGGACATGCCGTTTTGAGAGAAAATGCCCAAATGTTTGAAACATTCAGATGTGGGTTTGGTGTCTGTGGGTGTGATAGCCTTGTCTGTCGGGGTCAGTGGGGTTTGTAATAGGTCAATGTGCGGGTGTTTATCCGAGGAAAAGTTCGTATAAATACTAGTTGTACGAAATAAAATAATTTTTTTCAAATATGAGAGAAAATAAAATTACAGTTATTATAGATAAACCAATTGATAAAGTATTTGAGTTTACGACCAATCCCCAAAATACTCACCTATGGATTCCTTCCATTTCAGTAGAGATTGCCGATGAATATCCGCCAAAAATAAATACAAGATATAAAAATCGTGGAGAAAGGGATAATTGGGATGAATATAAAGTCGTAGACATTAAAACAAACGAGGTATTTATTTTGTCGGATTTAGATGAAAATTATTTTGTGAAATATACTTATCGTAAATTAGGCGATAATAAAACTGAAATGGAATATTATGAATGGATGACTAACGGCGAATTAAGTAAACCGTTTACGGAAAGTATTTTGGGGAATTTGAAAAAAATTATTTAACATCGCACAACACGGCATATCTGCAAGGGCTAAAGCCACATTTCGCCACAAATTATAAAAATAAAGGAGGTGGCGAAACGTCAGATATGCCGGAACGTTGTGCGTAATTGAATTTTCACTTTATAATACAAATTATGAAAAGAGTAATTATTACCGGAGCAAGTGATGGTTTAGGGCTGGAGCTTGCTAAATCTTTCCTAAAAAAAGGCTACGAAGTTTTATCTGTTTCGAGGAGAAATCCTAACCTAAAAGGTGTTATACATCTCAAAACAGATTTGACAAAAGATAGTGATATCGACAAAACAGCAGAGATCATTAAAAAACGCTTTAACACCTTTGCTCATCTTATAAACTGTGCTGGAGTGATAAACATAAAGCCGATTAACGCTCTTGACTACAAAGAAACGGAAAAGTTATTCAGGGTCAATGCTATAGCCCCAATGATTTTCACTTCTCGCCTTATTGACCTTATCAAGAAGAATGAAGCTGATGTTGTAAATGTTGGTTCTACCGTTGGCTTTAAAGCCTACGAAGATCAATGTGCCTATGGAAGTTCAAAATGGGCAGTGAGAGGACTTAACGAAAATCTCAGGCTCGAATTGAAAAAGTCAAAAGTTAGAGTAATCGGCTTTATGCCCGGTGGATTTAAATCGAATTTTGTCGAAAAATATACAGGTGTTAAAGCTGACCTCGATCCTTACATGGAGCCGAAAGATTTAGCAAAGTTTATGATTCAAATATTGGAGTTACCCAAAAAGCTGGTAGTTTCCGAAGTAATAATTAACAGAAAATCGGTATAAAGTGAAAATTCAACTTCTCCGCTTCGCTCCGACCACGTTGCACTCTCACTTCACTTCGTTTCGTTCGGGACGCACAACACAGTATATGCAGTTTGCTCGTTGCACTTCGCTCACCCATATTCCGCTACAACTTCTAAAATGATAAAATATTGATGTATCGGAACCTAGCATATACCGAAACGTTAAGTGAAATTGAAAAAAGAGAAGCCTCAAATGGAATTAATTAAAAAAACATTGCCCTATATTATCATTATAATTCCTGGTGTATTTTTGGAGTTTTGGATTTACACCTTTTCTAATTTGCTTTCAATAAAAGATTTTCTTTTTGACCAAAGTATCGCATGGGGTCGTTTTTTTGCCTTTATGACAGTCGGCAATATATTTTTAGCTACTTTTTGCTACGTTGTAGCCAAAAGAGTAGAGAAATTGGCAAAGACAAAAATTAATTATGCTGTCACTATTGCTCTGATTTGGATAACCTCTTTTGTAGTGACAGCATTTTTTTACTCTAGGTAAACTTCTCTTTTTCAACTCTGCGCTCCTTTCAGTCGCTTGCCTCGTTGCACTCTCGCTCGATTTTTAATTCTATCTCACTCGGTCACTTAACACGGTATATCTGGCTCGAATCTTGCAGATTCTCAACCCATATTTCGCTATACCCGAGAAAATGCTACAATAGGAGCGAAACATCAGATATACCGAAACGTTAGGTAAAATAAATTTATTTCTTTATAATGCAACTATGAAAAAGCTAATTGTTTTAACAATCGCAGCAGTAATCATTGCTGCCCTAGCTTTTGTATTTTTATCAAAGGTTCCAAAAAGTTCAGAGGTGACTGACATAGAAAAACCTCCTATTGTTGATCATTTTGCTTGTAGCGACTATTGTCCCGGACCCAGAGAAAAATATATGGTCAAGATTTATCAAGGTATTGAAGATGAAGAAGAATGTCGTAAGCTTGAAGGTCGCCCGACAAGCTATACTGGTTGGGGAACTTTTAGAATTTGTATAGCGGAATAAATTTACATCGCCTAACAAGGTATATCTGGTGAACTTGGCTTCAAGCCAAGGCCAGCCCAAATCCCGGCGAAATGAGGTGCCGGGACTTCAGATATGCCAGAAAGTTACTCCCCAAAACTTTGTTTTTGTTGTAAACGTCGCATATACTGATTCGTTAAGTGAAATTGCTCGGGGCGGCTCAGTTTCAAAAGTATTATAAACTTCAATGAATAAGCTAAATATTATAAGGCAAACTACATTAATTATTATAATTGTTGTACTGATAATTGCTTTAGGAATTATTGCTACATTATTCATCAAGCCACAGAATAGGAATTTAAATATTGATGGACCTGAATTATATATCTCTTGCGGATGTGGTTGTTGTGGATTTGATGAACCACTTGAAGAAATTGCCAAAGAGGAATGCTTATACAAATCCAAAGGAGAAAACATTCAGGATAAAATTAACCAAGATAACCAATTATCACCTGGTTTGTGTGCAACAGTTGGATGTAGTTTTCCAATAAAGTATGGCTATTGTGATTAGCCGACCTTCGCAACTTTCTCACTTAGTTTGAACCACGCGGCGCTCTCCGGGGCGTAGAAACACGATATGTCTGGCTCGTCGCGGCCGCTCCTTGGTCCCACATCGCTTTTGGCTTGAGAAAATGCTAAAATTAGAGCGAAACACCAGATATACAGAAACGTTATATGCAATTCGGGAAAAACTTTTCTTTTAATAAGGAACTTTTGATAGGCTTTAAAAAAGGAATAAATTTGATTTTTTCTTTAATTAATGAAGAAGATAATATTGTGTTTTTTCCCGCTATGCTTCAGCAAACGAGCTGTTTATAAATCTGTAATTATCTAATATTATGATGGTACACAAACATTTCAATCCAAAGGAACACAAGATGAATGAAAAACTCCCAATATGGCTGAAAATAGTATTTTACGCACTAATAGCGACTTTTATCTTGGGTATAATTCAAACACTACAGACGGGTCCGGTAATCAACGAAACGGACAGCGAGATCATGGCTAACCTACATTTTGCCCTCTTCATTATTCCATTTATTCTCTTTTTCGCATTAGGAGCGATATTAATTTTTTTGACCTTAAAATCAAAAGTAAAAGGAATGCTGAGAATATTTTTACTTTTAACAGGATGCTCGGCTGTAGGATTTTTAATCTTTGTCCTTTTGCACAATTTCGTTTATGGCTTGCTAATTTACTTATTCGGTGAGGGATTTTGGAATGGCGGGGACGAGCTCGTGTTTTTTATCCTGGCGACTATGGTTTGTCCCATTGTGTTTTTAGTTGGAACAATAGGAAGCATAGTTTTGTTAACGAAGAAAGCCTATCTGAAAATAAGAACGAAAAACATTTTTTGAACGCACTCCGCTGCGCTCCGTGTCACGCTGCGCTTTCACGAGTTTTGTCAAGGAAGCGTTTATACAAAACTCGTTCACCCTCGTATAACACTGTGTATACGGCTCGCCCCGTCTGCCAGCTTCCTGGCTTCGGAGAGCGAGGTAGGTAGATTTCGTTGTTACGAGCGCTGTTTTCACCCTGTGATTTTTTCGACCGTGAAAACAAAGATTTCGGTCATTGGATCTTTGTAGCTATCTGGTGGCAGACCGGCTTTGTGGGAGCAGAGATTTTGTAGAAAGGTTTCTAAGTCCCAGTCGGTTTCTGCGGCTACCTGAGGTAAGAAGACACCGCTATGTGGACCGCGTTTGATTAGAACCCCGTGCTGGCCCAATTTAATTTCTTTCCAAAAGTCAATTTTTTTCAGAGGGGACAAAACGGAAATTTCAATTTCCACATCCGGTAATTCGGAGGGTTGGACACTTTCAAATCGCGGATCGCTTACAGCGGCGGCCACGGTCTGTGTTTGCACTACCTGCCAAAGCGGATCTTCCGCAATCATTAATCCCAAACAGCCTCTTAATTGGTCTTTAACCCGCAGGGTTACGAATACTCCGCGGGGTTCATGTAGAGAGATGTTTTCCACCTGCACTTCAGGAATCTGTCTGTTCTCGACGAACTCTTCCAGAGTTTTGCGGGAAATATTTAGAAGTTCTTGTTTCGCGGTTTGGGAAAGCATGAATTGAACAGCCAGACAGCTATACACCTGCCTGCCGGCAGGCAGGGCGGCACAGCTTAGTTGAATAATGAATTAAATGAAGGTGGGATATAATTCAATTTCCTGCCTGTAGTAGCGGACTTCCACGCGATGTCGCATGGCTGTCGCAGTCCGCGATTTGAGCGCGTAATAAATTGCGCTACTACAACGGACGTGGCTATTTCGCCTCACCTTCAATTAACTGATTACTGGAGACTGGTAACTTTTTAACTGAATTTCATTGCTGCGTACCCAACGACCCGATCCCAGTCGCCGCCTTTGTCGCCAGAGTTAGTATAGTGTAATAGTTGAGTCTTATCGGCGCCAATTTTATTAGCAGTCAATACAGCCGTTTTAACCGCTCCCATAGCGCAGGCACAGCACAAAAGGTTTGCGTGGCCGGCGCCCAAGAGCTGATAGTTTGTTTCTTCCAGTTTGCTGATATCGCGGGATAGAATTGCTTCTATAAACCGGGCGTCCACATCGTTAGCCGTTTCGTAGTCAGGATAGTGGGATAAGTCTGAACTAACTATTAGAACGGTTTTTTCGTCAAGCTCTCCCGCCAGCGCCAAAGCCAAATTTTCCGTCTGTTTTCTGTTTTCACTGCCGACTAGGAGAGGAACTATTTTAAAATCATTTAAGACCATTTGTAAAAACGGCAGTTGAACCTCCAATGAGTGTTCCTGTTCGTGGGCCTGTTGGTCGGCGACAGGGATGGATAAACTATTCAACAGATTTTGTGTTAATTCATCATCCACGAGAATATCTCCCAGTGGCGTTCTCCAGATGTCTTGAGGGCTAACGGACACACCGCCAAAGGGCACTTGATGACTGCTGCCCAGTAAGATTACTCTGTTAATCGGCGTGTTTTGAATTTGTTTGAATCCATAAGCCGCTGTTGAGCCGGAGAAAGACAACCCAGCGTGGGGAACAATCAGGATACGCGGTAATACTGGTAGGATTTCCGTCTCGTTTACCTTATCCAGACAGTCTTCGATTTGCAACATCAATTGTTCAGGGTCAGCAGGATAGTATGAACCGGCGGCAATGGGAAGGCGAATTGAGTCTGTCATGGGTGAATTACGCTACTACAATCAGGAAATTGAATTAAGTCCCGTGTTCAGTTAATTTTTATTATACCAAGCGGGAATACATTTGGTACAATTTTATCACCATGAGACGCTCCCTTCTTTTCTCTATTGCTATCCCAGTATATAACGGGTTGGAGGACTTTAAAGAGTGCCTCAGCAGTATTTATGAAAACCCTCCCAGTTGTAAATTTGAGGTTATTGTGGTTGATGACGGTTCCTCAGAGGAAATTGCCGCTTTTGTGCAGGAAGATTATCCACAGATCAATCTTATCGTAAATGAAACCAATATGGGATTGTCCCCCAGCACTAATCGGGCGGTTAAAGTAGCCAAGGGAAAATATTTTCTGCGTCTGGATGCCGATACAATTGTTAGGGCGGAAGCTTTTAATATACTGGTTAAGTTCATGGAAGAACGCCCGCGAGTCGGTGTGGCCGGCCCGCGACTGGTTCATCTTAACGGGATGGTTCAGAAGTCAGTTTCCTTTAGATGGCCGACACCGGGATTTGTGTTTAATGAATTTAATTTTGTGATCGGGAAGATAGCTGCATTAGCCTTTAGCCTCTTTAGCTTTTTAGGGGCATCAAAGAAAAATAGCTTAGAATCGCGAAAAGTGGCGCACATTACCGGTGCGGCAATGCTTATTAGAAAGGAGGCCATTGTGCAGGCAGGCAAGATGGATCCGGAAGTGAAGTTTTTTAGAGACGAGACGGATTGGCAGTATCGCATAGCAAAACAAAACTGGGAGATTTGGTATGTGCCGGAGGCAATAATCGTTCATAAGGGCGGGCACAGCGCTGAAGGGAAGTACATTTTTGCCAAGGAAACGAATCTTAAAAGCCTGTGGAGATTTAATCAGAAGCATTTTCCCGGTAGGTTTTATCAGTTGCGCTTCTGGCTGGCGGTTGTAAGCGGTTCGCTTCTCAGTTTTCTATTGGGGTTTTTAATGATTCCTCTGAGTATATTTCAAAAGAAAGTCCGCACAGTATGTCATAAGACAATAAGCGGATTTGGGTTTGTTTTGACGTGGCATATTAAGAATTTTCGCACTTTAGTGATGGGAACAAATTTTCCACATTTTAAATAGCATCTCTACGAATGTTTGTAGCGGCGGTGCTTCAGCGCCGCGCCTACCTGCCGGCAGGCAGGCTTTAGCGCGGGGTTCTTCATCTTCTCTGCAGTACAATAGCGTTGGGGAGCAGTCGGCCGGGGCCAACCTTGTAAGAGCCTTCGTAGTAAAGGGCCGAGGAACCGCCACCGTCAAGGTTTAAAGCATTGGTGGCGCCTAGGGCTTTCATCACATGGGCCATGTCTGTTACCGAGGCTCCCGAGGCGATAACAAGATAAAGACTAGCTGAATCGTAGCCAATGGCCCCGCGATACCCTTTGGTGTTTTGGTAGCTAGTTAGCGTAAAATTGCCGACAACTAACTCACCGCTGGAGACTAGAGAGGGGTAGTTAAGGATACCGGCGGTGACCGAAGGCGTGGCGTAGAACTGGTTGAAGTTATAGTGATTTTCTAGGTGTGGCAGAGTTTCTACAAAAGTTATCAGTCCCAAATTTTGCCAGGTTAAACTAACCTCGTTCAGCCATTTGTTTAGATTAGAATTGTAAACTGCATAGTCGTAAGCATAAACTTTATTGACACAACTGGCATAATCTGGCGGGCAAAAATAGTTCCCGTGAATACCGGCGAAACCGCTATTTTCGGCAACATATGATTGCAAAGACTTTGCCGGGCAGTTGTTAGCGCAGTCATCTTCATTTGCCGTAAGCGTTAGGACGCGGGTGGAGCTAAGTGGGTATTTGACTACGTAAGCGGTAAATGTTCCTACATCAGTATTAACTGTCAGAGTTGCGAAGCCTTGAGAAAAAGTGGAAGAGTCTTGGGCGGG
>JAHISN010000043.1 GCA_018818265.1 Patescibacteria group bacterium
CGGCGGTCCCGGCCAAGGCATTTATGTCAGTTACGATAAAGGCCAATCATGGGAGACTTTCAACAACGGGCTGGGGAATGGTGATATTCCGACTATTTACTCATTAGGTTTTGGGTCGGATAATTTCTATCAAGATGTCATCTATGCCGGAGATTATCAGGGTAAACTCTATCGCACCGGGAGTAATCCGCGATTTGACCCTGTCATCTTTATTCATGGCCTCGGCGGCCAGCCGACCGACTGGACTACCGGCGACAAAAAGATGCACTTTGAGGCACTGAGAGAAATCGGCTATCCCGAACACTATCTGAATACTTACACCTACGCCGATGTTGACGGCAATCCCGATACTTATGACAATCAGGGCGATGTTACCCTTATTGCCGGTGATTTGGACGAGCAAGTTGATGGTTTGTCCCAAATGTCTTTGGCCGAAGGCGGCAGTGGCAAAGTGGACTTAGTCGGTTTCTCCCTCGGCGGCCTTGTAGCCAGGCAGTATCTCAATACTTATGGAGAGGACAAAGTGGATCAACTGATTACGATTGCTAGTCCTCATCTGGGGGCAGATATCCTATATCTGGAGAACTGGCTTGAAGACATCCCCGTATTTGGAAATTTTCTAAGAAAAGTAGTAGTTGAAAGTGTTTCTGCTCTACTTAAAGCTTTTGCTGGTGGGCCGGATCTAGAAAGTCCAGCCGCACAACAGGTCAGACCCGAGAGCACGTTCCTGGAAGACCTTAATTCTGTACGAATATATAATATCCCTACCTCTACCGCAGCGGGGGATATTGACCTATCAATCAAGCAGAAAATTTTCTTTTGGGAGTTAGAAAAAACAATGTCGCTTGGAGACACTCTGATGGGGACACAAAGTGCTAACTCGCCGCCCGCAGATAATTTAATTCCACATGTATTTTCCGACCCAGATATAGTATCATTTAATATAAGTCCTATTAGAATTGGTAATGCTTTTACTTACGAGCTTGATGCACTAACGCCCTCGGAGTTTAAATATCAACACAAAAACCTTATTAGACAGCCAGAAGTAGTGACTTTAGTAGTTCAAACTTTAACTCAATGACCGAAAGAACAAATCCGATTTTTACGCTGCTCATGGTAGTAATGAATTGGTTACTAATCCTATTGTTAGTAACAGTGTTTTTTTTGCTGGGCTCTTTCCTAACAATTATCGTTTCGAGGATGCTATTCGATGTGACCAGTGAAGGAGGTCTTGTAATTGCGGGTTATGCGCTAGTGGGTGGATCCATTGCCGCTTTCTTTTCCCTCCTCCCCTCCTACAAACTCTCCCTCCACCTCGCCAAATTTGTGGAGAAGAAGTGGGGGGTAAAAATTGATAACCCTAAAAAGCTGTTCTGGCTCTCAATTTTAATCCCCGTCGCCCTATTATTTCTCCTCGGAATTGTGCTGTAAAGCGGTGATCCGACTTCAGTATGATACACTAGTGTATCATACTAAAAGGCTAGCCCCGGCTTTAACAGAGGGGAACTGTCAAAAACCAACACAACTTTTCCCGATCGGGAAAAGTTGTATAAATCCAACAACTTTCAACAATTAGTTAATGCTTGAGGGAAAACTGTAGCAATATCTAGTACCTTATTCGCAAAATTATGATTAGCACGCCCGCCTAGACTCGCGTCTACGCGAGGCTGGCAGTCCTCCATAGCTCCGATATTCATCGGAGCGACGAAGTACTAATTTATGATTTCTAGTCCTTTTGCTGTGGATTGGTAAAGTTCAAAATCCTCATTTGAGAAAAGGACAAAGATAACTTTTTCCAGTTCGGTGGGATTATCAGCAATAAAACAATTGACTGTTTTCAGGGCAATTGGGGCGGCCTTTTCAATGGGATAACCAAAGGCGCCAGTAGAGATTGAGGGAAAAGCAATGGATTTGATCCCATATTCCACTGCTAACTCTAAAGATTTACGGTAACAGGAAGCTAACAATTCGGGCTCGTTGAGTTCGCCGCCTATCCAGATTGGACCAACAGTGTGTATAACATATTTTGCCGGAAGATTGTACCCCTTAGTAATTTTGGCCTCACCCGTCTTACAGCCATTTAAGGTTTTGCATACTTGTAAAAGTCTCTCGCCGGCTGCTTCGTGAATAGCCCCGTCAACCCCTAAGCCACCAAGCAAAGATTCGTTCGCCGCGTTCACAATAGCATCAGTTTCAATTTCTGTAATATCTCCCTTAATTAACTCAAGTTTGGTTCTCATTAGAGTAACAGCATCATCAACCCACGTAGAACGTGGCGCGGCACTGGATGTTTGTTTTACCTTTCATCCTCTATACTCGGATACTGCTCAGGTGATTTACCTTTTTTAACTAGGATTCGCGGGTATTTCTCACCGGTTATTTTCTCCCCAACGCGCTTGAAAGTAACAATAAAGTACCATTTATCGCCATAGTCAAACAAAAATAACATTTTATCCCCTGTTTTTTTCCAAACATCAGCGATTTTAGTTTTTTTGACGCTTTTAGCTCCTGTGGGCTCAACATCATCAAGGTCAGTGAATAAATCATATTGCTCCTTCGACTCGTTATACCAACCATCTATGTTACTGTAAAAGCCAAAACAATGATCAAAGTAAAAATCGTACGCTCGCGTGATTGTCTCTGCCAACTTGTAAAGCGTGGTGTTTCCTACCGCTTCTATCTCGCGCGAAACCTTTTTATCGTCTGCAAGTTGGATTTTAAAAATCAGTGTTTTCATATTATCAATGCCATCAATGGCTAAGCCATTAATATTGCTGCTGTTGTCATATAAGTTCTTAGAATAATCGCTAATCCCTAGATTTAAGCCGTTTTTGGCTTTCTGGTGTTTGAAGGTAGTTCTCTTTTGTGGAAACCCTTTTGCCGGTCTTGCTTTCCAAATCTCGGCGCGCCTTGCCGGCCACCAATCCGCCGGCCCGTGCTGTCTGTTTACTTTGTTTAAAACCCTGAGCATCCTTTGTCTTGGTAATTTCTGTTGTGGCCGCTTCACCCAACATCGAAAAAATTAACTCCAAATCATCCATGTGGTCACGCAGATTCTCCCGCCTAAGTTTTTTGAATTTTTTGTATTCGCTTGGCGTCATTCCAAAAGCGGCTTTAGAGATTTCGGCAGTTAAGATGGCGTACTCTTTCTCTTCTTTAATTTTTCGCTTTTGCCATTCGTCGGTCAAAGTCTCTCTAATTTCAATGCCGCGCATTCTCTTTTCAATCCAAGCAGTGCTGTAGCCCTTGGCTTTATACAACGCCCGCGTTCTCTTAGTCGCCAGTTCAGGATCTTCAATCTCCTGCACTCTTTCATAGCCTACCCGTGCCAACCAGCGCTTAAATGGTTCGGCTTTGGAAGAGGGGATGGACTGGATGATTCGGAAAATACCTTCAGTATTGGCGCAGTTCATCTTCTGGCGGCCACCAGGGGTTTCCACAAAAAGGGTATGGACAAATTGTCCGTACCCTTTAGATAAATCCTTGTCACGGCGTCTCATTTTGTTTATATAATCTTTTGGGTTGGTGGTGTCAGTGAGAGCAAGAACTACATCTTCGACCACAAACCACCACTCATTTTTATGAATTGTCCTTCGCACTTTTTTGCCTCTGAAAATAGCAATCTTGGTGGTGGATTGGTGATTATTGTTTTTCATTAATTTGGTTCATTTTAAATAAGCCTCCTGGTATTTCTCTACCGGACACCCCCCCCTTAAACTTTTATGAGGAAAAAAGTTCCAAATGTCCTGAAAAAGCTGAAGCGAGTTAAAAACAGCGTTTTCGGGAATCCCCAAATTGACAAAATCTTTATACATATCGGCATGGTTTGACTTATAATTTTCGTAGTCAATGAATTCAATTATTCTTTTGAAGTCAACTTGAAAAACATATTTTTTAGCCAGTTGATTAAACTTTTTCTCTAGTTTCTTTCTTTTGTTCTTGATTTCCTTTTTAGTGTAAATTTTGGATTGAACTGGTTGTTTCAAATCATCCTTTTTTAAAAGTAAACCTAGGGTATCTTTGGGCGTGAATTTAAAACTGCCCTCCGCCTGACGCATGAATTTTTTATGTCTCGGAGTCGAAGAAAGAGGCAATTGAATACCATTACTGCCAACCAGATACCACCGACCGCGGATTTTGGCAACTCTACCGGTAATAGTGGCTTTATCAAGAACACCAGCAGAGCCGGCTTTATCCCAAATTTTAATTACCTTGCCTTTGGTAAAAGAATAAAGCTTTAACCACTCTCTTTTTTTAACTTCAATAATTTCTAAAAAATCGTAGAATTGGGTTTTCAAAATCTCCTCAAGTTCATCAAGAAGTGACTGATCAAGGCTATCGGGGTTTTTCAAAAAATATTCAACGGCAATGCTCATTTTATTGGTAAGTTTAAAATCAAAAATAAGCCATTCGTTGAAAAGCCCGTTGATTTCCTCGCACATTAGTTTTTCTTGGCCAGGAATATCATCGCCAAAAAACTTCTTCAGAGCCTTAGGAATTAACTCTTTTTTTTGAGAATAAGCATAATTGACAACTTGGCCAAGTTTAAATTTCATCATAACTTTGCTTTCTCCTAAGAAAAAACCATAACATCCACCATTCATCGACATCCTGCAAGGATGATGCCAACACCCTAAAAGGGTAGTGGCACCATTCAGAAAGAATGGTGAGTTTGGTTTTTTCACGTAAAACTTACAATTTTCTGTAGTTTTCTTAAAATCCTCACCATCGCATAGGTGTCCAAATTATACCAAAACAAAAAATTCTGGCGAAAATTTGGCTGGTTTCCCGAGGTGTTTTACCTAGGCCACTTCTAAGGTGGGTAACATCGAGTTTTATCTGTTAATCTTTCAGTGTTAATAAAATCGGCTTTGGGAAACCAAATTTTTTAGCTCTTTTAACTCGTGTTTGATAAAAATCTTTTGCGTTCATTTTGTATTTCCCTCCACAATCACAATTTCCTCTGGAGGTGTTCATGTTTGATGAGTTCGAGAGCGGCACTATCAAACCACGTTAAACCCCGTCTGACGGGGTCAAACGTGGGAACGTCAGACGTTCCGTGGCACGCACTGGATGTTCGCTGGATATTCTTGACATACAGGGACTTTCCGCTAAGTCCTTAAGGATTCACTAATAATTACCTGCGCGTACTTCTTTTCAATTTTTGGTGGCACTC
>JAHISN010000044.1 GCA_018818265.1 Patescibacteria group bacterium
TCGAGGCAGGCTTTAGTGTGTAGTATTGGGAGACACTTGTTAGTTTTTCTGGAGGGTTTTGGCGATAGCTTTGAAGTCTTTGTCAAAAGAGAAAATTTCAGCGTTTTCACTATAAGCGGTAACAGCAAGCAAAATATCCACAAAGTCAACGTTGATCTGTTGGTAAATTCCCAGAGTTTTAATGAGTATTTCCCGACTGCGGATGTCAAGATACGGAGTTTTAACAAGTGTAGAAAGGTGCTCAATAATTTCTTTTTTGGATACACCGTAAACTTTTTTTAAGACATAGTTTATTTCCAGAATAACCTCTGAGGTAAACACCAGGTTAATTTTTCTATTTTTAGCTTGTGTAAAGTATTTTCTTGCCTGACTAGCCAGTTTCTTATTATCGTTGAGTATGAATCTTAGAAAAATGTTGGTGTCGGCAAAGTAGGTTTTCATCGCTGGTGTTTTTCGGTGAACGCCTGAGACAGGGCAGTTTCTTCCGACAGGAGAATTTGCTGACTTGTTTTGTCCTTTTTTGCTTTATGACTTAAGACTCCAGCTAAAGACAAAATATCGCCCACCGGCTCGATGATGATTTTATTATCCTGCACGTCCACCAGTACTTTTTTGAGAACATCAAGTCCTAGTAAGTTGCGTAAAGCCATCGGAATGCTAATTTGTCCTTGGGAGGTTACGGTAACAAAAGTTGCCATTTGCATTAAATTTACGATATTATATTAAATTTGTCAAGAAGTAATACTTATTGTAGTTGAAAGAAAAGAGATGAAGGGTTGTTTTTGGAGACTGTTAAAAGATTATTTTGGAGATGGTGCCGCGCCTTTTGGGGCGCGGCACACGGTTGCTTTACAGAAGCTCCTAATACCGCTCGATATAGCCGTGGGGGCCTTTGACTATCACCAGGATGTAATAGTTCTTGCGGGCTTTTTCTTTGATTCTCTCGGCCTCGAGGGCTGATTCCTCTATGGATTGCTGACGTTTGCCACGCCCTTGGCGAAGGAATTTATTGTCCCTTCTGCGGTACTCCTGCCAGTAGACCTTATATGGTCTTTTTCGGAATAAGTGAGCTAGCCATTTGAACATTTGTTCCCCCTCAGATTTTATTTTTTGACTTGCGAAACTGGTAGAGTAAAACTGGTAGAGTTATACCAAAGTTTATGTCATAAGTCAACCGTTATGGGCCTGCCCCCCCCCTGTCTTCTGATGATTGATTTTTTGGTTGTTTGACTTCTACGATACAATGAAAGTCAATGGGAGTGAAAAGTGGTCTGTCGGAGGTGGACTCAGTGATCTAATAACTCAGTAGCTCAATGACTTAATAACTTACTTATGAACTTAGTAATCGTCGAATCTCCAACTAAAACAAAAAAGATTGCCAAGTTTCTTGGCAAAGGGTATCAGGTTTTGTCGTCAAAGGGGCATATTTATGATTTGCCGAAGTCGGGGCTGGGGGTAGATGTGGAGCATAAATTTAAGCCAGTGTACGAAGAGGTCAAGAATAAGCACAAAGTTATTACCGAATTAAAGAAAGCGGCAAAGTCTGCGAGCAAGGTCTTTTTGGCTACCGACTTAGATAGGGAAGGGGAAGCGATTGCTTGGCATGTGGTAGCGGCAATGATGGGTAAAATTTCTGGCGGTATTAAGCCGACAGCGAAATACCGCAGGGTGGTTTTTAGTGAAATTACTAAAGAGGCAGTACTGGCGGCGTTTAAGAAACCGCGCGACTTGAATGAGGACTTGTATGATGCGCAAAAAGCCCGACGTATTCTAGACCGCCTAGTGGGATATAAGCTTTCGCCGCTTCTTTGGAAGAAAATTCGCTACGGACTTTCCGCTGGACGTGTCCAATCGGTGGGAGTCAGACTTATTGTGGAACGTGAGAAAGAAAGAGAAAAGTTTAAAGAGCAAGGTTATTATCGTGTTAAAGCAAATCTTTCTCCGATGAACGAGGTGCATCTGTTTGAGGCCGAATTGGTTTCTAAAAATGACAAAAAATACGAGGAAAAGAAAGAGCACAAGCTTTTTGCTGGGAATTACTTGGTTACGAAGACCAGCATCAGTTCCAAAAAACAAGCGCAGGAAATTATTGATGACTTATCTAAACAGGGATTTATCGTGCAATCGGTAGAGAAGAGAAAAGTTAAACAGAATCCTTATCCTCCCTATGCAACCGCTTCTTTACAGCGCGCTGCCTCTAACCAATTGGGCTTTTCGTCTAAACAAACGATGCGCCTAGCACAAAAGCTTTATGAAGAAGGATTTATCACTTATCATCGTACCGACTCGACCAAACTATCTGAGCAGTTTATCGAAATGGCCCGCGCTTATGTACAAAATAAGTTTGGCAAGCAGTTTGTTTCCGAAAGTGCCAGGAGATATCAGACTAAGTCTAAAACTGCTCAAGAGGCCCACGAGGCCATTAGGCCCACGGTAGTTGAGGGATTTAATGAGGCTAAGGCTAAGATTGCAAAGAAATTGGGCGAAAATGAAGTGCGGTTGTTTGAGTTAATATGGCGGCAGGCGGTTTCTAGCCAAGGTGCGGCGGCAGTTTATGAGCAATTAACAGTGCTGATTAAGGCCGGACCGTATTTACTGCGCACTGGTGGGAGAACTCTGGAGTTTGAAGGATGGAAAAAGATAGTTGAAAGTGAAAAATTAAAAGCTTGCCCCGCGCCGCATGGCGCTGGGGTTAAAAGCATGCCACGTGACGAAGCCCCGTCTGACGGGGTCGAAGTTTTACGTGGTGACAATGTGAATAATGAAGAGGCGGAGGTGCCATTGTTGAGAGAAGGCCAGCGGGTAGATTTGAAGAAGGCATTTGATACTGAGCACCAAACGCAGGCGCCGCCCAGATATACTGAAGCATCATTAATAAGAGATTTGGAGACGCACGGAATTGGGCGTCCGTCAACTTATGCCGCTATTATCTCTACTATTCAGGGGCGCAACTATGTTGATAAGGATGGGAATTACTTTTATCCCGAAGACACGGGTATTGTTGTTAGTGATTTATTAGCGGAGCACTTTCCTGATATTGTTGATCTCAAGTTTACTGCCGCCATGGAGGAGAATTTGGACACAGTCGCCCGAGGACAAGCCGAATGGGTGCCAATGCTCAGAGATTTTTATAAGCCGTTTGAAAAACTACTAGAAAAAAAGATGAAGGAGATAAAAAAAGAAGATGTTGTCGTGATGGAGAAAACTAAGCGCAAGTGTCCGGATTGCGGTGCGCTACTAGTGGTTAAGTTGGGTAAATACGGTAAGTTTATCTCCTGTTCCAATTATCCAAAGTGTGAGTATGCCGAGTTTCTGGACGATGAGCACACTCCGGAGAACGAGGGGGCGGTGGACAAGAATCAGTTAAAGGGGCAATGTCCCGAGTGTGACGGCAAGCTGGAACTTAAGCAGGGGAAGTTTGGGCGTTTTATTGCCTGCGGCAATTATCCCAAGTGTAAATTTACTAAGAATTATTTAGAGAAAATTGGGATGAAGTGTCCAGATTGTAAGGACGGGGAAGTAATTGTCAAGCGCACCCGCAAAGGGAGAATCTTTTATGGCTGTTCCGGTTATCCCAAGTGTAAATACGCCTCCTGGAAGAACCCACTTTTAGGAGAGAAGTAAAGAACCCCTTGGGGAAGCTATGCTTCGTAGATTTAGTCTTCA
>JAHISN010000045.1 GCA_018818265.1 Patescibacteria group bacterium
TACTTTCGGCGCTGAATATTCTCAATGTAGCCACGGTTCGTACTGTACCGCTCAAGAAGGCGGCCTTGCTGATCTTGATGCTTATTGGTCTTATTTTGGGAACAAGTAGCTTTTATCAAATTGCCGGTCCTTTAGGATTGTTGGTTAAATGGCAGTATCGGGTAATATTATTTTTCGCTTTCGCCATTGCTCAGGCAATGCCAATTTTCTGGTTGGTGCAGGAGGAGCATTTTTGTCTTAGATGGCGGGAACTGATAGTGGTGGCATTGCTCACTATGGAACTAGCAGCCGTGAGTGCGTTTTTCCCAGCTACTAATTTTGTACGCGCTATTTTTATTTCCAGCATGCTTTTCGTACTGATCGATCTATTGACCAAAAAGATAAAACGGGAAATTTCTAATAAAGTTATTTGGGAGCATATCGTCTTGGGATTTTTTCTAATTACTTTTTTATTGAGTGGGGGAGGGTAGGAATTTTTAGAAGAGGTTTAAGTGATCAGGGGGGCAAGTGCCTAGATGGTTAAAGTAGTAAGCGGTTAGACAATATTGCCAACTCAGGTTGAATTAGGCGGTAGTCAAAACAAAATAACGAAAGGGGAAAGAGGATGCTAAGGAAAGTGGTAAAAGAAATTGGAAGAAGGTTAGTTGTGGCGTTTCTGATCTGGATGGTCATATCTATGGCTTACGGGTTTTCCGGGACTCCGGTAGAAAACAGCCCACTCTATAATCCGCCGGAGATTGAGATGAGGGCGATATTGGTTTACATCCCGATTATCAGTTTAGCCCTTTCGGTTATTCTGCGCATTATCTGGCCAGGGATCGATGGCGAGGTGTTTATGACCGTGAAGCAAAGGATAACGCGGAGACTAGCCCGTGTCGATGAGGAACAAGCGCGTATGCGGAGGTAGTAGAGTTAGCGAAGTCGCAAAATATATGAGAGGTGGTGTCAAAGCAGGCTGCCTCTCATTTTTTTAAACAAGCTAATTTAAATTCTCCGCTAACTTAAAGCTAATTTTCTAACTTAAAACAAATTCCACGATTGATTAACGGATACCTGATGAGAGTAGGGGAGCAAAGTAAATTTTTTTTAAGAAGGTTCTGAATTTGCGGAAGAATTTGTTTGCTTCTGATACAGTAACACCTGATAGTATTATTGTGGGGTTTTGCAGATTTGTTATGGGGCTCTGTGCGGGATAGGTTAATAATGTGTATAATTTTGGCGCACTATGGGGCGGAGTGCTAGTTCGCCAGAGGCGGATCTGTCCAAAGGCAGAAAGGGACTGTTCCGGGGGGAGGAAGTAACTGGGTTGGGTGTTAATAAATTGAAAATATAATAAAAATACATTTAAAAAGAATACATATATTTATAAAAACACCTAGACTTCTCTCTCAAATTGGATTTCGTAAAAAATGCCAAGAATCTGAATTCCGGCATTCCCGGGGTTTCGGATTCGGCCTTGTTGTAATGATCCCGCGAGCGGCATCTTCTGCAGGTTGCGACAGGGCCAAGTTTGCAACTTGACATGGCGCGTCGCTAATCATACAATTCACGACATGGCGCGGGGTATGTTCTCCACTCACCTACTGATGTTGATCTGTAGCAAATGATTAGTAACTGGCGGTTGATTAATTTACTATGATAAAGTAATTAAAAATGATTTTGGTTGTTAGTCTGCCGAGGGCTAAAAAGTGTAGTTTTGGCAATTAGTTCCCCGCTGGCTAACCGTCCCTTTTTTTTGCGTTTGAGGGGATTCTTCACTGTTTATGACCCAGAAAACATTGAATCAACTGATAATTGACTTTATAGAATTTTCCGAACTTGAGCGGGGACTCTTTCCATCCACAACCGAGAAATATCATTACCGCTTAAAGCGCTTTCTTAAATGGGCCAAGAGAGAGCTGAAAACGGCCCCGCTTAAGCCAGTGGATATTACGGAAGATTTAGTGAAGGAGTTTCGTTTGTATCTAAATCGCTACATTAATCCGGTTACTAGAAGAGGATTAAAAGCATCTACGCAGAATCATTATGTAGTGGCTCTAAGGGCTTTTTTAAAATATTTGGCGCGTACGGGTATTGCGTGTGTGCCGCCCGAAAGGGTGGAGTTACGCAGATCTGATTCACACTCCTTGAAGTTTCTGGCATTGGAGCAATTAGAACAACTTTTGCGCCAGTCGGATACAACTAAGATTCGCGGTTTGCGGGATAGGGCGATGATGGAACTTTTATTTAGTACGGGGCTGAGGGTTTCGGAAATGACTGGTTTGAATCGAAAAGATGTTAATTCAAAGTCTCAGGAATTTAGTGTGATTGGTAAAGGCGGCCGAGTTAGGCTGGTGTTTATATCCGACCGCGCCAAAAAATGGGTTCAAGAGTATCTTAATCGGAGACGTGATGCTTGGGAACCGCTGTTTATCAGTCACTCTGGCACGAGGCGTTCTAAGGGGTCTAAAAGCGACGAAAGTTCTTCGGGTGATATCAAAGACTACATAGAAGATCCATCCGGAGAGAAGTTTCGTCTCTCGGTGCGAAGTGTTCAGCGAATTATAAAAAAATGTGCCCGCCAAGCAGGATTAGCGATTGATGTTACCCCACATGTGATGCGGCACACTTTTGCCACGGATTTGTTAACTTCGGGAGCCGATATCCGTTCGGTCCAGGAGCTTTTGGGCCACAAGAATATTTCCACGACGCAGATTTACACCCATGTAACTAATCCGAGGCTTAGGGAGGTGTATAAGCGGTTTCACGGGAAAAGTGGTTGATTGTTTGACCCCGCTTTCGCCTTCCGGCTTACGCAGGGCAAGCAGCAGACAGTTTGACTGCGCTCACCACGTAAAACGCGGCGCGGCAGGCTTCAGTGTGCTATGTATTGTTAATGCGCAGATAATGGGTTGTTAATGAATGGTTAATGAATTGTAGTTTTGTAGTTGTGAAGCTGTGTTGCTGAATTGCCGTGCTGCTGAAAAATATTTGTAGATTGTTCGCGGAGATTTGTAACAAATTCGCCATTACGGATGTTGTACAACTTACGCCCTAAAAATTCAGCGGGGGGAGAAGGTAGTTAAAAGTTAAAAAAAATCATAAATCGTAATTAGTAATTCGTAAATTGCAAATCGCAAATAGTTTACCCTGAGGACGTTCTCGAAGGGCTCGATTTCTTCCCCTCTCCCCTACTCTAGATGCTATTTCCCATCAATCGACTGATAATGGCGGACAGATTACAAAGGGTGTCGATTTTAGTCAAGAAGATGATTTTGAATGAAATCTCCCGGTGTAAGAATTTTAAACGGAATTTTTTGAGATTTAATCTTGGGGTTAAAAAAGTGTTTTTTATCCAGGGTAAGAAGAAAGTTCACACGGGCTTTTTGCGCGGCATATAGCACGAGCGCGTCTTTAGGATTAATAATGTTTTTCAAAGCTATTACTGCTTTCTGGGTGTCAATTTCTATTTTTTTGAGTTTTATAGATTTTAGATTTTCGTAATGTTGGAGTAAAACTTGAAGTGATTCTTTGTTCCGCAGATTTCTTTCCGCCTCTTTAAGAATATGCTTGGTAGTGACGATGGTGAAATTTTTCTTTCTGGCAAATTCTAGGATTAGCACTGAGCCTCCGGTGCTGGATTTGGCGGCGGCATAGTAAACATTGGCATCGAGAAGGATTTTAGTAGAAGTAGAGATATTCACGACTGAAGGAGTTTTTTGGCCTTAGTAGTGACTTTTGGGCTTATTTTATCAGCGGCCATAAACTCCTTGATTCGCGCTTTACTGTAAAGTTCAATATTATCATCGGAGATGTAGAAATTATAGTCTTCAATGGGAATCAGCATTGCCATAGGCTTTTCTTTCCTTTTAACAAGGAATCTTTGTTTGGTGTAGAAGGTTCGGTCAATAATTTCACCAGTTTTTTTTCTTAAATTAAGCATGCTGATATCTTGAAGCATAATGACTATTATATATCATAGAATTATGATAGTTGTCAAATTTTTCCTCTCTCCCCTACTCTAGATGCTAGGAGAGAAAATTACTCCAGTCGAGCATTTTTTCTGCCCAAACAAGGCGGCGGCAGTTATTGTCCATAGCGGTTGCAAAATCTCTTTGTAGAATTTTTAGCTCTTTATTGAACTTTGCAAATCTTTCTTGAAGTGGTTGAGTTAGTGCGTCGGAGTCAACCCTTTGTGTGTAAGAAGCGGTTTGGTCTAGGAATTGTTCAATTAGTTTTAATTTTTCTTCGTCCGGTTTATCATAAGTCCAGTTGGAGAGCCTGCGCAGATTACTGCTGATAGCGCCGAGTTGGTCGGAGGCGGACATTTTGAGGAAGCGGGAGATGTTTTTGGTGTTAATTGTGTCCTTTCCCATTGCAGGTAGTTTTGAATCTAATTGCTTTTGCGATCGACGGCGCTGTCGTGCGCTAGTCTTTAATTTCAAATAACTCTTTTACTAATATCTCAAATTCTTTTCTGATTTTAGGGTCTAAAATTTCTTGGCTCGGATTATTATCGCGAGGCTTAATATTAGTCATTGAGTTGAACTCCACGGTTTTACTCAGCCAGTCCACTCCCCCACCCCACAGGTCAGACTGCTTACTGCCCTGTTCAATAAGTTGTTGCTCGCAGTCAACATGAAACTCTCCGCCCCCAGCCAATTTCCTCTCTTTTAAATCGGCAACGACTTTAATATAGGAATCGAACTGCCCCAACATCTGGGCGATGACAACATTATAACAGATGGGCAATTCCCCTACCCCAAGTTGACGGTTTTGGTAGAATACAGACACGGATTAGAACGGAGCACAAAAAATGTTGTCATCCGTCAGTGGCTGCTCGGTTGGAAAATTGACAGGGTTCAACTGACCTTGCCAAGCAAGGGGATGTTGAAGTTCCTTTTGAGCATTAATTTTGGAGATGGCTGGTGGGTATTAGGTGTTAGGGCAGTGGCGAGGAAGACGGTGCGGCGGCCATATTTAGCTCCCAGTTTATCAATACCGCGGTAGATTTGGGTTAGTTTGGAATCTTTTTGTGTTTGGCCCCATAAATCCATTTGAGTATTTTCTGTCGTTTTTAGGTTTGTCAATGTTACTCCGGTGGCGCGGTAGAGAGATTTTTGGCAGTAAATTTGCCCGAAATGTTTTCGGATTGCCGGCATGAGCAGATTAGGATGATGCGTCGGCGCAGTAAATTTAATCTTTGCGCCATAGTATTTAAATTGCTGGGTTTTAAGATAAAAAAAGAGTTTATTGGAGGCTAAATTAAATCGCCGTGCATGGGCGCAGGCGGCTTCTAAGTTTTTTGCCAGTTGTGCCAGCAGGAATTGTGGGTTGTTGGTGGGTGGGTTAAAAGTGTGGGAGCGGGTGATGCTTTTATAGTTTTTCTTAGATCCGGTTTCTAAAATCAAAACAGCCTGTCCCCGCAATTCTTGCCAGGTTTCGTAATGCGGCTTGGTCAGTTTTGCTTGTACCCAATCTTGAGATTTTCTGGCTAAGTCCAAAGCAGTTTTAAGACCCAGCTTATTTAAATAAGCACTGGTCTGTGGGCCGATGCCCCAGATTCTTTCCAGCGGCAATTTCTTTAGATAATGATGGATTTCTGTGCCGGGGATGGAAACTATCCCCGAGGGTTTGTTCCAGTTAGAGGCGATTTTAGCAATAGTTTTGGTAACGCTTAAACCAACGGAGAAACTTAATCCCAATTCGGTTTCCAGAGTTCTTTTGATACGAGCGGCAATTTCCGGATAGTTCATCCCTAATGGTCTTTGCAGTCCGGTTATATCCGCGAAGCATTCGTCAATACTGTACTCTTCAACTGTGGGAGTAAATCTTTTGACAATTTCATACATTCTTAAAGAAAATAGTCCGTAGGTTTCGTAGTGGGAGGGCAAAATAATGCACTCGGGACATATTCTTTTAATTTCAAAGCCGCGCATTCCGCGCTTAACACCTTTAGCCTTGGCCTCATAGCTGATGGCGGTGACGATGCCTCTTTCCTTGCCTACGGCAACCGGCTTGTTCTTTAAAGTTGGATTTAATGCCTGCTCACAGGAGACGAAAAAAGCATCCGCGTCAATGTGGAGAATTGCTTTGGGGAATGAGTGGATGGAGAGTGGAGCTGTGCTCATTTTTAGCGCTTGGTATGTTTAATGAGATTTAATGGCTGAATAGTCAGATGGTTGGGTTTTAATGTCAAATGACTAATGTCTAATGACAAATAAATGTCAAACCCCAAATGTCAAAAAAATACAGCTTTTTTTTGACACGCGGCATTTTTTAGTCAATTTGCTTGTGATATCAATGCTCTAAACTTTTAATTTTGCACCATGTAAAGTTTCGCACCCATCAGACGGAGTCTGTCAGTACGGGCGGGCTGAACTGACGCTCTTTAGGGTGTTGCTCGATTGTAACGAGCTAAAGCTCGTCAGTACAGGTTACCTGTCGCTTGCCCTGCGTTGCTTAGCAAAGCAGAAACCTGTTCACTCGTCTACTAACTTTTGACTTTTCACCACGTAAAGCTTCGACCCCGCGTGCCACGTTTTATGTGGTCAGACGGGGCTTCGCTACGTGGCATGCTTTTAACTTGAAACGTCAGTATTTCCTTACCACTCCCCTCACCACTCCCGCTACTTGCAAATCTTCTTTGGGGAAAATGGGTTGGTACTTTTTATTGGCTGGTTCCAGGTAAAGCCGATTAGATTGTTTGCGCAGATATTTTATTGTCCATTCTCCGTCAATTTCGGCAATTACAATGTCCCCTACTCCAGCGGCGCTGGTCCTTTCGGCGACAACTAAATCTCCGGGTAAAATTCCGGCATCAATCATCGAGTCACCGCTGACCTTTAGCAAATAACTGGCCTCTTTATGTTTAATTAAGAAATCATCAAGGCTGATTGTGTCAAGCAGTTCTTCTTCTGCCGGTGAAGGAAAACCAGCTTCAATTAGACCTAAAAGCCTAGTTCCACCGTAAAGCTGACGCGGCAGTGTCTGTGGCAACAGTCTCCCCTGCTCGTCCTGGGTTATAAGCTCGGCATCAACGAGCTTTTTCACCACTTTGTGCACGGCATTTTTGGATTTAAAACCAAAAAGCTTGAGCATCTCACGATAGCTGGGCATCCGCCGCTGTTTTTGGTAAAAGTCTGCAATTTTTATCCTCTGATTTTCTAGCACGAAAGCATTTTAGGTGAACGGGTGTTCACTTGTCAAGGGGAGAAGATATGATTTTGTAGGGACAGGTTTTTAACCTGTCCGTGTGGGAAAAAAATGCCCCGGCGTGGTAGAGTCTTCCCCAACGGTCAGCTTCGCTGAGGCAAATAACGATCGCTCTGCCCCGCAGTCCAGGCGGAATACGGTTACGATCGTCTTTTTCACCAATAATGATGAGGTCTGCATCGGCGGCTTTCCTGACCAGGGTGTATTGACTGGCAAGTAATGTCTTAGCGATTTGCTTCCATCTCCGGGTTCCCCCGAACAGGCAAATTGGTATACCTTCTCCATCTCTGGGTCCCATCGGTTCCTCCTTAGGATTATTTGGTTTAGGGCAATTATGTCAGATTTTCGGAGTGTCTGAAGTTCAATTGTGGTCAGGTACAAACTTTCCGATCGGGAAGTTTGTGGCCAATTTCTTTGGGGGAATGCGATAACAACGGGTTTGCAAATGTCCAGCGTTTGCTTGGCTGAGCTTGCCGAACCATGGCGGAGGGGGTGGGTCTGCTACGCTGAAGCTTCGCAGCACCTACGGTAAAAGTCTTTTTTTCATAAATGCGAATCCAGATCCTTGTTTTAAGTATTTTTCTAGCTCAGTTGCCAAATATTTATTCTTGAAGGCTATAAAACACTCTAAACCCCAGGGTTTGAATTTTGCCGAATAACTATTTGTGTTTGTGTCTGAGTCGTGCTGTTTCAAACGACTTTCTATATTTCTTGTAACTCCAATATATAACTTATTTTCATTTCCAAGACTCCTTAGGATATAAACATAGAACATAGATGGATAAATTAGTGGAAAGCCATCGCTACGCAAGTTTGGCGAATCAGGATGCCATCGCTGCGAAGCCCTGCCTGTCGGCAGGCAGGCTTTGGCGTAGCAGGATGGCGGTGCATCGTAGACAACATCAGAACTGTATTTCAGAACACTACCAAGTATGTTTATATCCCCGATATTTGCCTACAAGCCCAATTATAAGCAAAGCATACAACTCGCTAGACTCATTATAATGAATTTTACCCCACCCTGCCACTCACGATTTCTCTGCCATTGATTCTCTGGCCGAACCTAAAAAGATCTTTTAATTCTTGTCTCGTTCTTGCAGAAAATATCTATAAGCTTGACTGAAAATTTCCTTACCAACATCTCCCCATTGGATGTATTGATTAATTTCATCGGAGGAAACGAATTTTCGTTCTCGTATTTCACCGCAGGCGGGATCGGTTTTTTGAGGTAATGACCTAACCAGCTTGCAAAAGAATCTCGCTTGGTAAAGGGGTTTATCTCCCTTCGTTTCGCTGTCGACCAGTTCAACTTTTTGTACTCCGAGAGGTTTGAGATTTTTAATCTCGGCGTTAACTTCCTCCATAAATTCTCTAGCCAGTGTTTGTTCTAAAGTTTCGTTGGGTTCTGGTGATCCGCCAGGAAGATTCCATGTGGAGCCTGGCCGCAGACAAATTAGGATATGACCATGAGAGTCAAAGCAGACACCATATACTTGAGTGATGGGAGAAAACTCTACTAAGGAATCAGTTGTAATCCAGGTTGCGCGGTAAGCCTTTCTGTTGTGGGTGAAAATGTTTTGAGCCTCTTTCATTTGTTACAAACAAACTTTTTAACTTCCACAGGGTAAAGCGTTAAGTTGTTAATGCCTTTTAAATCAACCCACTTTCTTTGCGGTGGATTAGCAGGATTTTATTATCTAAGATGATAATTGCTGAGGCACGCCGATTGTTTTTTGCCACACCTTTCATTCTAACATGAATAATTTAGCATAGAATGAAATTTGATATAATCGGCTTGTAATGATAAAAAATCAATCTATTAAAACAATTAAAACAATATTTTTCGATGGTGGAGATGTTCTGGTTAAGAAGATTGTTAATATCAACAAACAGATTTCTAATTACCTCGATATTAGTTTAGATCTTTATCATCAGAAGGAGAAAGAATTAATCAAGACGGATAAAGATATCCCGCAAGCATGGAGAGATATTGCCACTTTAGAAAAGGAAATCAACTATTTCCGAATGTTTAGCGGAAAATTGTTAAAACATTTGAATTTAGATGTTAAAGAGGAGACGGTTGAATATATGGCCATGTGTCACGTGAAACGTTGTTATGTTCCGGTTGAAGGTGCTAGGGAAATCCTCGATTACCTATCACAAAAGTACCAACTGGGTATTATCTCTAATTGCTTAGTATCAAGAAAATATTTTGAACTTAAAGATTTTGATTTAGAGAAATACTTTGACGAAGTGGTCCTTTCCAGAGAAATTGATGTTGATAAACCTGATCCCAGAATCTATAAGTATGCTTTGAAGAAAGCGGGCAGACAACCAGAGGAATGTGCTTTTATTGATAATAAAGTGGAGAACTTACAGGCGGTTTTGGATTTAGGTTTTGGTAAAGTTGTTCTATTTCCAAAAGAAGATTATGAAGGCGCTGATTTCCCCGCGATTGATTCTTTAGCTGAACTTAAGGTCACTTTTTAACTCTCTATAAAGGGCAGGTCCCTTAGTTAAACATGGGAGATCCGATTAGTTTATATTTATGTGTTAAATTGCGCAGCAATTTATTTTGAAACTTATTTATATGAATATTAATATTACATCAAAACCATTTCTTGAGGATCCTCAAGAATTTGTTGAAAGGAAAGGAATTGGACATCCGGACACTTTGTCTGACGCTCTAGCAGAAAAATTGTCTATTAATTACTCTAATTATACAAAGCAGAAATATGGAGCAATCTTGCATCATAATTTTGATAAGGTCGGGTTATTAGGTGGATCTTCTAATGTCGTTTTTGGAAATGGATACCTAATAGATCCCATAAGGATATTGCTGAATGGAAGAGCTTCTACAAAATTCGGAAATGAAGAAATTCCTGTAAGAAAATTATTAATCAGTTGGGCTAAAGAATTTCTTGCCGAGAAGTTCCCAATGATAGATGTTGAAAAGGACTTACAATTTCATTACAACCTAAGTAATCAAAGTAGCCCTGGTAAAACGAACGAGACAGGTTCTGAAAAAGGGACACGAAAATATTGGTTTGAACCTCGAGGGTTACATGATCTACAAGAGATAAAAAAGTTAGTATCCAATGATACTTCTTTGGGGGTTGGATATTTTCCACATACTCGTCTTGAAACTCTAGTATTAAAGATTGAAAATACCTTAAATTCAAAAGAATTTAATAAATCTAATCCTTGGATTGGTTCTGATATCAAAGTAATGGGATACAGGAAAATAAATAGTTTCCATGTCACAATGTGTATCCCTCAAATCGCAAACCATGTTAGATCAGCTGATAAGTACAAGGCTAACATTGAATCAGCTAGAAATACTATATATGAAGTCGCTAGATCCTTGAAAATAAAAAGTCTTGAATTAAACATAAATACCCGAGATAATTTTGAGACTACAGAACTATATTTAACAGCAACAGGCTCATCAATAGAGAGTGGAGATGAAGGACTTGTTGGAAGAGGTAATCGTATAAATGGTGTAATCTCTCCCTTTAAGCCGATGAGTATGGAAGGAGCTTGTGGAAAGAATCCTGTATACCATATTGGAAAAATTTATTATATTGCCGCTCAGCAAATTTCTGAAAAGATTTACAAAAATTTCGGTATACCTAACGAAGTTTATCTAGTAAGTCAAAGTGGTAGAGAGTTGATTGATCCTTGGAAGACTTGCGTAGTTGTTGACCAAGGATTTATTGAGATCGATAAATTAAGGAAGTTTATTGAAGCTGAGCATAAGAAAATACCTTCTATAACGCAAGGTGTTTTGGATCAAAAGTACAGATTGTATTAAACTATGAGCAACAACTCAAAGTGTGCCAGAGAGTATATTATCGAAAACCTGCATTTAGTTCGTAGTGATAGCGAAACAGATTTTAGAATCGCAGGTAACGAAACAGCTACCAAGTTATACCAGTCGGGCCTGGTTTCTGCTAATACTCGCTCAGCGAGTGAGCTACATAGGTTTTTCAGAAACATAAAACATATCGCTCCTGACAAAATACTACGCCCTGCTGGAGATTCAACCTACTTTACATCAGCTGGAGTTCAGCATGTCGAGACCATATTGAGGGAAACAGGAGATTTAAATAAAACTGCTTTTATAATCGCCCAGCCCGTTGTAAGAAGTCAGTTTTTAGATAAAGTGAGAGATGGTATCTCAACTTCATTTGTCAACTATTCGGTGGAATTTGTTGATTCAACACCTGCAGAGTTTATAGAGTTGTGTATTGATTTTATCAGATTGATTGTAAGTCAAGAAAAATCATTGGAGGACATCTCGATTAGAATTGAAGAATCAAAAGGAATTTGGGGGAAGAGAAAGTTTTCAAACATCTATTTTACAGTTTTGTATAAAGGGACTGAACTTGGTGAGTGTGTTTATATATACGACTTTCCTGTTACAGAAGGTCGGAAAATACCAATCTCCGATATTTGTTTCGGGGTTGAAAGATTAAATTGGGCTCTGGAGCTATCAGATTATTATATAGAGGGCTTTGATCCGTACTATCAATTATTACCTGATAGTAACAAGATGTCGGCAGTAATTGACTCTATAAAGACAGCCACATTGCTTTCAGGAGAAGGTGTTGTCCCGTCACATAAAGATCCAGGTTATAGACTTCGTCAGGTTATGAAAAGATTTTTAACGAGGACAAGGGGAATGCAAATCGATATGAACGATTTAATATATAGATCATATAATTTCTGGAAGAAATGGGACGTTGATTTTGCATTATCGGTTGATGAGACTATTAAAGTGCTAGAGGTTGACCACGAGAGAAATTATAACGTTCTCTTTTTAGAAACATTGGATAAAGTGGGAGGCTTAAAGATATATACAAATGTTAGCCAATCAAACAAAGATTTCTTTGACCAAATTAAACATAATATCCCAAAAGAAATGATTACCAGAGTGATAGACCAAATAGAGTAACTTCATGTACCAAAATTCATTTCTTGCTGCTATAATAACGTTAATACTTTAGGATTGTATTTACGTTATAGTTTTATGGCGAAAAATAAAAAGATAAAAACTTTTCAAGAAATAATAGAAAGACTAAATTCGTTTTGGGCTAAAAAAGGGTGCATTATAGCTCAGCCATATGGTATGGAAATTGGAGCAGGTACTGCAAATCCGCAAACATTTTTTAGAGCGTTGGGCCCAGAACCATACAATGTTGCTTATCTGGAGCCAAGTAGAAGACCTGATGATGGAAGATATGGAGAAAATCCCAATCGGTTACAACACTACTTTCAATATCAAGTAATGTTAAAACCAGCTCCAATTCATAATCAGGAATTGTACATTGAAATGTTACAGGAGATAGGAGTGGATCCAAAGACACATGATTTAAGGTTTGTGGAAGATAACTGGGAATCTCCAGCTATTGGGGCTTGGGGGCTGGGTTGGGAAGTGTGGTTAGACGGAATGGAAATTTCCCAATATACATACTTTCAACAAGTTGCCGGGTTATCCTTGGAAGAGCCAGCTTTGGAAATTACCCTTGGTCTAGAAAGACTGGCGATGTATATATTTAATGTTGGTGATTATAGGGATATTCCCTGGAATGAAGATATTACATATGGAGAGATGTTTGAAAAACATGAGTACTGGCAGTCTTTGCATAATTTTGAGACATCAAACATTACTGACTTAAAAAAGTTATATACAATATATGAAAAACAGATTCAGGAACAGTTGGAGAAAAATAATTATTGGGCAGGATATGACTATCTACTTAAGTTATCCCATGTTTTCAATCTTCTGGATTCAAGAAGGGTTGTAAGTATCTCTGACCGGACAGCAAAATTTGCGCAAATGGGGAATTTCTCCAAGCGTATTGGTGAACTTTGGTTGTCTGAGCGAGAGAACATGAACTACCCCCTATTAGATGAGCGGAAAAAGATTGTTGTACATGGATTGGATAGTGTTAGCATCAAAAGTTCCAACGATAAAATTAATGATCTCTATATATTAGAGCTTGGGCTAGAAGAACTTCCTTCCGAATATTTATCATTATGGGTAAAAGAATTTAAGGAAACCAATAATTTACGTGAACTGCTGATAAATGACGGATTAAAATTTAAAAAGGCAGATCTTTTTTTCACGCCTAGAAGAATAGTTATACAAATTCAGGGCCCAATAAGTTTAAAGCAAGAGGAAATCACAGTCGAAGGACCGCCCAAGTCTGCTTGTTACGATTCTGATGGTAACCCTACTAAAGAATTAGAAGGGTTTGTGAAAAGTAAGAGTTCACAAATGATGGATGTGCAGTTCGTTGAACAATCAGGCAAGTGCTTTGCATCTCTTACAATAGTAAAGAAAACAAGTCTTCAAAAGATTATAGAAAATCTTCTAACAAAAATTTTAAAATGTGCACCATCCAAGAAATTCATGAGATGGAATTCATCTAAGCAGTCTTTTATTAGGCCTCCCAGGTGGCTGATCTCTTTTCATAACGACAAAGCAATTAGAATCAATTTACCCTTATTTACAATAAACGGCGATTGTTCTATTCTCAACGATAATTACACATATACACCCAGATACTCCAATCCCAAAAGGGTATTAATAAGTTCCGCATTCGACTATCTAGCCTTCATAAAACAATACAATATTATTTTAGACCAGGAGAAACGTCGAGAACTGATCAAGAAAATTTTATATAAGGACGCGAAAAAATATGACTACTCTTCTGATATTGAAACATACATAGAAATCAATACCTACATGACTGAATCTCCTCGTCTAAAATTCGTTGCTCTGGATGGAAAATTCAAGATTCTCCCAAAGGAACTTGTTACATGTGTACTTGAGGAACATCAAAAATATCTGATGCGATGGAGTAAAAATGATCAATCCAATGTTGAATATGGTGTTTGTGCTAATCTATTGGATTATAACCAAGATGTTATTGATGGGAATAAGAAGGTTGTCAAGGCAAGGCTAGAAGATGCGCTTTTCTACTTTAATAAAGATCGTAAGCGTGTATTAAAAGAACTCCGTTCAGACTTAGAAAAAATTGTTTTTCATCCAAAACTAGGCTCATATGTAGATAAAATCAGTCGATTAAAACAATTAGTTGAACACATATATAGAGATCTATTAAATAAAGATTTGGACAAAGATTTACTGCTTGCTTTTGATCTTTTAAAGAATGATAAAGCCACTCATTTGGTAGCCGAATTTGCAAATCTAGAAGGGATTGTTGGTATGAACTACGCCTTAGAGCAAGGATATTCTAAGAATGTTTCAAAAATTCTGTATGAACACAATCTCCCTACTTCTAAAACTTCAGCCTTACCAAGTACTCTTAGTACATGCTATGTAAGTTTTGCGGATAAGCTTGACAACATACTGGCTTTGGCCTATGTTGGAGAGCTTCCAAGAGGATCTAACGATCCGTATGAGATTAGAAAACAAGTATATAACCTACTGCGGTTGATTAGAGAGAAAGAACTAAATTTGGATATCAACCATCTACTTAGTTATGATCTTTCTTTAATAAATTCAAACCCTTTAGACAATTCAGATAAGTTATTGTCTGATATTAGTTCCTTTATAAACCAGAGACTATATCAAATATTCCGGGCAGAAATAGAGAATGATCGTCTCTCAAAAGGAATTGCATTTGCGAAAACCTCAAATATCAATTCGAAATTCTGTTTGTTTGGAGAATTAAAAGAACTTGCCGCTGACAAGAAGAAGCTTGACACAATATTGGATACATTCAAAAGAATCACAAATATTCTGAGAAACTATAGCCAAACAAAAGGTTCCAACATTAATCAAGCACTTATAGAAACAAAGAGTGAAAGGAACTTATTAGATTTCGTGACTCAAAATACCAACAAGGGTTTAACAGCGGAGGGAATACATTCACTGTCAATCATTTTAGAAGACTTTTTCAGAGAGACCATGGTTAATGTGGAAAATGAAAAAATTAGACAAAATAGATTAATGATTCTGTTTGATTTAAATCAAATAGTACAAAAAGTTTTTGTAGAACAAGAACGTTCGGACACTTTAGAATGGCAAAAATAAAGGTTTTGAGTTTGCCCTCAAGACACCCATATACCAGCAAGCTTAATACCGGAAGGATTCACTTCATAAATCCAAATAGTGATTTATTTAGTCGGAGGCTATGTACTCCTGAATACCTGAATGATGAGTTCCCGCATAATTCTTATGATATCGTACATATACATTTCTCGTTCGATAAGCTTACTCTAGAAGGATTACAAGATGCTCTGCAATACTTTAAGAAAAACAATAAGCCAATTGTGTGGACTCTGCACAGCAAAGAAAGCCAGAGAATTCGAAATTATGGAGATGGTAAGTATCAAAAGTTATTGTTTAAATATGCAGACAAAATAATCTGCCCAACAACCGGTGCAAAAATGTGGTGTGAATCAACGTTAGGGATCCACACAAGCAATATTGAAGTAATACCTTTGGGGTTTATGTCTGACCCACGAGATATTAAACGGCTGCAAAAATCTACTATAAAAGATTCAAAACTTTTCACGATGCTAGTAGGTGAATTTAGGCAAAACAAAGAATTTCTTCAATCAGTAGTGAACTTTTTGCAGTGTACGGATTTGCTTGATTATAAGCTTCAATTAATATTTAAACCCATTCCAGTAATAGATGAAAACAGTCAATTAAGGCAAGACATTGTGTTCTTTTATAAATTAGTTCAAAATCCAAGAATTGAGATCCTATCGAGGCCAGAAATTACTAATGATGAGTTGAATATGGCATTTTTAAGATCCCACGCGGTAATTATTGCCTATAAATGGGGGACACATAGCGGGCAAATCGAACAAGCCAAGGATTGCGGGTGTCATGCGGTTGTTTCTAATGTTGGATTTTATAAGGAGCAGTGGCAGGACGTTTGTTTATATAAATATAACGAAAAAGACCCTATTGAGACTGCACGAAATTATACCAACGCATTGATCGAAATTGCTCAACGCCCGTCCATAAAGCCACTAGGAATGGTCAGACTAAAAGAACTAAATGACTCCGTCAATAATCACGTGAGAATATATGAAGGTCTAATTGCTAAATTTTCAAACTAGTAGACATGCAGATTCTATTTTTGACTTTAACTCCTATTCATTTAAATCCAGGGCACCTAGCTAGATTAATATCACTTTTGCCAGATCTCTCAAAAAGACATGATGTGACTATAGTCTGCTTGAATAAATGCGCAGATCGTACAGAAACACAGAGGAAATTCCCCAAAGTTAACTTTATACATTACAAACTGAATACTAAGGGATGGCATTTGGAGAATAAAGAAAAATCGATAAAAGAAATTGTAAAAATTGCAGAGAATATTGCGCCTGATATTTGTATCTTACAGATGGAAGCGTGGGAACTGGTTCGAGAACTAAATCAAGCGTTAAAAGGAACTATAAAATTCGCTACCGCTATTAATGCAATGCCTTTTTTGGTATCTCCTATTCACCCAACAGGTAATTACGATAATGACGTCAAGAAATATTTAAACTCTGATATTGAAAAGTTCCGCAAAGAATATGTATTGGAGCATTATAAAGAGGCTCACGAGGTATTTAAATCTCTAAATATTATTGCGGTAAATAAGACTGTTGCCTATCTTCTAAAATCTTATTTCAACAATTTGAGACTCTGGCAGTATATTCCTCTTACTAATATTATTAAAAATAAAATTGCTAAAAGAGAACAACGTTTAAAACATGATTTTGTGTACATGGCAAGAATAGAATCTGGAAAAGGGGTCGAATACCTTGAGAGGATTCTCAGTCTGATTTCGAAAATTATGGGAAGAAGTGTAAGCATCGTTGTTTTAGGCAGGATGGATGACCAAAAAAGCAAACACGCACTAGCCTCACTAATCAATAATCAAAGTCGAGGTGACTACCTGGTCGAATATAAGGGTTGGGTAGATAATAATGTAAAAAATGAGATACTCCCCAATAGTGGGGTATTTCTCTATCCTTCCCATTATGATAATTTCCCCGCTGTGGTAAATGAAGCTTTGGCTTATGGATTGCCAGTTGTTACTTGGGATGTCCCTTTTTCGCAAGTAAATTATGGGGATGTTAATTCTGTAAAGATTGTTAAACTTCTTGACTATCTGGAGTTTGCTAAAGTTGCCGTTGAGAGTTATGAAAATCGTGATAGGCATATAAAAGAGTCTTTAAATTTCATTCGATCTGCAGCTAATCCGAAGGAAATGATAGAGTCAGATATTAATATATATAGGGAGATAATAGAAAACTAAAGCAATGCAAAACATTAATTGTGAATTCCAAAAACATTTTCCAAATGAATACCCTAGTATATTCCTTCACGCGCATCCTGATGATGAATCTTTTCTGTCCGGTGGAGTAATTATAAAACTTTCTCAATCTACCGACGTGCATGTTATTTACTGTGCCGCTGCGCTTGTAAAAGAAGAGGACAAAACCATAACTCGTCAAAATGAAGCTCAGGTTTCAAACTCTACACTTGGTGTTAAAAGTATTCATTACTTAGAATACTGTGAGTCAAAATATTCTCAAATAGACGCAAGGCCACTAGATAAAGTAGCTCCTGAGACTCTTGCGCAATCAATCATAGAAAAAATAACAACAATGAATTTAGATAGTCGGGCATTCATGGTTTCATATGATAAGTACGGAGGTTATGGTAATAAAGATCATATTGTTGTACATAAAGCAGGTAGACTCGTAAAAAAGTTTCTGGGTCAAGAAATAATTTTATATGAAGTTACTATAAATCGTGAGCAAATATTGTCTTGGTTGCAAGAGGCACAAGGCCGGCTAGAAGAGGACGCTCTACCAAAGCTTTCTTACTGGTCAGATATTTTTGGACTTTCAGAGGAGGAAATTGATTACTTTTATGAGTTGACCGAAGAGGAGTTGTGTCTAAAGAAAAAATCATTATCATTACATAAATCTCAGATTAAAAAAGACTTATTCCCTATGAACTTAAATAATGATGATTTTCGTGCCGTTTTTGGAAAAGAATATCTAAAAAAAGTCAATCATGTTTAAGAATTACTTCATCGTTGTATGCAAATCATGAAATCCTTTTTTATCAACAGACTAATACCAGCAACTCAAAGATACCTCTGTAACGCTTTGATAATGAACATTCCATTCTGTTTTATCAGACACTGGTACTTAAAAAACATTCTGGGGATAAAAATAGGAAAAGATACACATATAGCAATGAAGTGTTATATCAAAGGAAACAACATTGAAATTGGTAATAATACTGTAGTAAACAGATTTACCTTTTTAGATGGTCGCGTTTCTCTTAAAATTGGCAATAACGTAAACATTTCAAATTATAGTTACATACAAACTCTTACACACGACCCTCAAGACCCTAAATTTAAGTGTCTTTTAGGTCCGGTCGTTATCGAAGATCATGTATGGATTGGAGCAAAAGCAACTATCCTGACAGGTGTTAGGTTAGGTGAGGGTTCAATAATCGGGGCTGGGGCCGTAGTCACAAAAGATATTCCACCTTACTCAATTGCAGTTGGTGTACCTGCAAAAGTTATCAAACAAAGGAATAAAAACCTAACCTATAAAACCGAGTACTCCCCTTTATTTGGATAAATATACGAGAAAACCATTCCCGCACTCCATGATATGCAATACTCTGCATATAGTATGCCGAACTTGAAACCCAACAATGACACTTGAGGTAAAAGCAGGCCTGGAGCGAGGGGTGGGACTTGAACCCACGACCTTTTCCTTGGGAAGGAAATATTCTACCAACTGAACTACCCTCGCAAACAGATGACGAATAAACTCTGATTTTATTTAGCATCACTATATGAGGACCGTCTTTGGTATCACTGTCGTAGCGGGCCGGACACCAAATCTACTCCTCGCTACGAACTGTATAATCTTACATCTTCTAAAATGTCAACGACAGAATTTTGGAACTCTAGAGACAAAGATATCTGGCGGGCTCACAAGATTAAAAACGAGCCGACAATTTTACCTGCCTAAATTAATGTGGACTGTCACTTGATCCATTTATTGTGTTCAAATTTATTCA
>JAHISN010000046.1 GCA_018818265.1 Patescibacteria group bacterium
GCGCAAAAAAATTTCAAATAGTTCTGCCGAATTCCGAAAAAGAAATCAGAGGAGCAAATGGAAAATTACTCCCCAAACCCCTCCTTTTCCATTTGCGACATCCAAATTCAAAAACGAATGAGCCGAAGTTTTGGCAAATCCTTTCCCCAAAAAATAGTTTTGCCAAAACTTCGTCCGCATTGAAGCCTCACGCACTGCCCGAATACTTGGAGGGCAGAACCCCGAAAGAAAAACACCCTTTCCTTTTTCAAGAAAAAATTCACCCCCGCCAAATCAGAAATGCAAGGAGTGTTTTTTCTTTCGGGGTTGCTGGCGTACTCGCCAGTGCGTGGGGCTTTCGTGGAGCGTACGATTCAGTTTCGCTTCACCACGCACGCGGAGCGTGCGAAGTCATTACCTCACTTTGTTTTGGAAATAGGTGCGAGTTTGGTACAATACAGACACCATAAACACAAATATGTATTACGTTTATGCACTAAAGAGCAGGAAAAAGAATTACGTTTACAAGGGATTTGCTAAAAATTTTTCAGACCGGCTAAAAAGGCACAACAGTGGCAGAGAAAAAACCACAAAACCTTACGCTCCTTTTGATGTTCTCTATGTTGAAAAAGTGGAAAATCGGAATGAAGCTCGTAAAAGAGAGAACTTTCTCAAATCAGAACAAGGCAGGAAATTCTTACAGAAGCTGATGGCAGACCTGCCTAAGGCAGGCAAGCGTGCCTGGCTGCCTTAGGCAGCCAACGTTGAGGTCGTTGTGGGAGTTAAATCCCGTGGAGGTTCAAGTCCTCTCTTCGGCACCAAGAATAAATCTAGTAGGGGTTCACCATGTACCAGAGTCCGCTAAAAGCGGACACGGTACATGGTGCCGTATACCGTACTGCCGAAGGCAGTTCTGGTTTACGGCAAGTCCTCGTGGCGCAGCCACAGCCATCATTCAATCCGCAAAATCTTCACTTTGCGCGGGCCGCCTGGAGTTTCATATTCGAACTCATCACCAACTTTGTGATCTAGCAAAGCCCTTGCTAGCGACGACTTAGCCGAAATAACATCATTCAAAAGACCAGCTTCGGCACTTCCTAAAATAGTAACCTCCATCTCCTCCTCACCCAAATCAATTTTGACTGTGGAGCCAACCTGAATTCTTCCACGCCCCTTACTTTTCTCTATAAAAACGGGGTCTCGTAAAGCCTTATCGAGACAATCTAATTTGAGATACGAATCTCAATCACTACCACTTTTCCAATTTCAAGAGGGCAGATGTTAAAAATTCTAATCACGAGCGGGTCCGAACGCACAACGCTAGGGGCTCTTGGCACGATGCGTTATCTAACAATCTGACATCAACTCTCAGTCCATAAGCGATGACACCAAGGCCCGGCTACGGGACACGGACAGTGCTTTTGCGCTTGACCAGTTCGGATTGGGCAAACGAGTAGCTTCCTTGTTCATTCCGCCGAGAACAATGTGCCGACGGGCGCCCACCCACAGCGCAGGCCGCACGCCCGACCATGACCAGTCACCCTTAAGGTACACTCGACGCTAATTACATATAAGGAGCCCCTAGCAACAGACCAAATGCGTTGCGCTCTTTCCTAACATGGGTCACGTCTCTCCAAGCGCCCTCCCCTACAATCAGTCGCCTATAGGATGGCCGCCCGGGAAGGGGAAAGACAGTCTCAAATTCGTCTTTATGCTATACTTTTGTCATGAAAAACGCTGACTTACGAACCCAAGCAGAAATCCTAAAAGAAAAAGCAACAAATTTCCGTAATAATGGGCAAACAAAAAGAGCCATTGATACATATAAGAAATTAATCAGACTTTATGAACAGCTAGGTCAATCTGGTCAAATAGCCGAAGCAATGCAAATGCTTGGCGTCTGCTACAAGATTGAAAACAATACCGAAAAGTCTATCCTGTGGCTAGAAAAAGCCTCAAATCAATATCAAAAGACCCAAGACAAAATTGGTAAAGGCAACGCGCTTAGAGACATTGGAATAACCTATCTCTACATCAAGAACTTTGAGCAAGCCCTTAAATACCTGGAACAAAGCGAACGAGTTCTCCAAAACACCAATGATCGCACCGCCTACGGCATCACAGTGGCTAAAATCGGCCACACCTACACGCACATAGGTAAGTTTGACAAAGCCAAGAAACTACTCAATCAGGGTCTAAAGGAAATCCGCTCGCAGGATAGTTGGTTTATGGAAATGACCACCTTACTACACCTGGCCGAACTAGAATATCATCAACAGAACTTTCAAGGCCTGATCGACAATGCGCGCCAGGCATTGGGAATTATTTATGAACAAAATGAACAAGGGGGGCAAAAACGCCGTCTGGCACAAATCCATGGCTTGCTAGCCCACGGCTATTTGGGGTTAAAAAGCCACGCTCGCGCTAAAGAGCATTATCAAAAAAGTCTGGAGTTAATCGAAGCTTTAGACGAAAAGGCCAAGGAACTGGTTCTGGAAGACATTAATATAGACAAATTATATCTTGAATTCAAATCCTAATTTGTCCTCAATCCCCCTCATAAACTGTAAGTCTTCCCAATCCCATAATCTCTCCGGACAAATGTCTATATTGCAGGGTACGGCATTCCATTCGAAGATTGCCCAGTCATTAGCACCCCTGTAATGAACAAAAAAACTGAACCCAGCTAAAAGAGAAAAAACACTAAGGACAATTGCCTTTCTTAACTCATCACGTTTAAACGTCCACTGAAACACGGGAACTAGAAAGAAGGCCAAATGTGGCAGAATATCCGTCATGTATCGGGGACCGAAGCAATGCCCTCCCCACCAGTGTGGAAAGGATGACACAACCAGCCAGTGAAAAATAATTATTAGTAAGGCACAGATTGCCAAAGCCTTCTCCCCTCTCTCTTTGGACTTAAGCATCAGTCCCATACCCGCAATAGAAAAAAGCAGCACCGGAGAAAAAATATACAAACCCCGCCCCGGGCTAATTAAATTACCCATCAACGCCTCACCTATAAAAGCGGTCTCACCTACCCTGCCCGGGGCATAATAAGGCGGCAAGACTCCCCCATAAGTCTGATAATTAAAATAGACAAACGGCGCCGCCACCAAAAGAGCCAATAAAAGATATTTAAAGACTGCACGGCGATGAAAGCGTAAAACATAAAAACTTAAAACAATAATGGAAACAATATTTGTCGGCCGGATAATAAACGCGCATGCCAAAGGCAGCGCGGCTAAGGGAACTAGCTTGGGATTCTTCTTTCCCGCCAGTAAAAGATACAAAGCTAATGCCAGCATCAACACTGATGGCCCGTGCTGCCATAAACCTCGGCTGGCGGTAGACCACATGGAAGTGCAAAAAGCAAAGACCAGCGCAACCAAACCGGCAATCCCGGATCCCGCTTTCCGCCAGGCAGTAAGATAAACAAACACCGAAGCCAACGCGACTAGAAAAGAGGCAATGAACACCTCCACTTCAGTAAAGCTCTGAAGAACCGGAAAACCCAAGGCTTTTATAACAAAAACGAACGGCACAGCTAAAACCGATGTGCCAATAGGGAAGATACTGTAATAATGACCATTAACCTGCTCAACACCATAATAACCATTAGCTTCCAGAACCTCCTGGTACTCATCCAGATCCGTGTTCCCCTCGCTGATAATGCTCATGGAAGTAAAAATCACCCACCGCGAATCAAAACTGGTTATATTTCTGCTCATACTGTGAGCAATAAGAACAACAAAGAAAACTAGAATGGCGAATTTGTGGGTTTTAAAAAATTCGAGCATAGTCAGCAGAGCGACTGAGTTATTAAGTTACTAAGTTATTGAGTCATTGAGTCATTGAGTTATTGGAATCCGCCACTGGCGGATGAATAGCTATAGACATAACAGTTTTAGATCGCACTTAGTTTTAGTAACATTGTAGCGGCGGGTCTTTAGACCCGCGTTGGCGGGTGCGGTTGCGGGTTGCAGTTTATCAATCGCTAGGCTACGACAGCCATGCGCTACGCAATGCTGCATAGCGTTGGCATCGCGTGGAAGCCTAGCCGCTACAATCAGTGCGAAATTATAATGTGAGATCTATAGATAACCTTAACAAAAGCAATTTTAAATTTTACATTGCAATTTTGCTTTTTGAATTTTCAATTTCGAATTTGCAAATACTTTACCAACATCGCGTAAAGAACGCCTCTAATTCTCATAGTCCACTTCATACAACCCAAATCGCTTGGACAATCCTTCCCTCCACTCAAAATTATCCAGCAGGGACCAATAGAAAAAGCCGCGCACGTCAATCCCTTCGCTCATAGCTTGTTTTAAATAAGCAATTCCCTGCTCTAAATACTTCTCCGGCGCGATATTGGCTTCTTGAGGCATACCGTATTCGGTGATAATAACTGGCAGTTTATACAACTTTAAGCGTCGAAGAATACGCAGCAGTCCCTCAGGATATATTTCCCATTGGGCAAAACCGGCTTCCTTGCCAGGCGTAGGAAAAACTTTTAGAGGAAAAGCAACTCGCTGACGAGTATAGTAGTTCAAGCCAATGTAGTCCAACTTGTCCCCAACTTGATTAAGAAACGATTGATTCCACAACCAGTCGTAAACTTTTGCGGCTATATTATCCAACCCATTATTTCTCCATGGATCCAAAACGCTCATGTGATGGGCAATACTCACTTTGGCATTAGGAAGCTTTTTGTGAATAATTTCGTACGCCAATTTGTGCGCCCGCGACATATTTCTAAACGCTTTAATTAGCCCTATCAACGACTTTTTTTGCGGCGGCCAGTATTCAATTAGATAGCCAAGAAGTAAATAGACGCTGGGTTCGTTAAGGGTCACAAAATATATTGGCTCTGTTTGACCAGTCGATCTGTTTAGCTTCTCTCCGTACTCATCAACTACTTTTTGCACATATTGACCAAAGTAGTCAACTAACTTGGGATTAGCCCATCCGCCAATTTTCGAAAGCCATAAGGGGTTAGTAAAGTGGTGCAGTGTAATAAGCGGAGTAATCCCCCGCTTAATCAAAGCATCCAAAACCTGGTGATAGTGATCAATCTCCTCTTGAGAAAACTCACTCGACACCGGCTGGATCCGACTCCACTCAATGGAAAAACGATAAGCATTACCGCCAATTCCCTTCAGCAAATCCAAATCCGAAGCATAGCGATGGTAATGGTCACAGGAGGGGTTAGAGGAAGAACCGTCGAAAATCAAACCGCTCTGCTCAAACTCCCACCAGTCGTTGTTAATATTCCCACCCTCAACTTGATGGGCAGAGGTAGCACAACCGTAAAGAAAAGCTTTTCCCATACACCAATATTAGCATAGTGAGCTGGTAATTTGGTAATTTTACCTGCCTCTGGCAGGTGGGTAATTAGGTAACTGGGTAACTGAACCAGCAAGCGATTGAGGCGCCATAGGGGCGACCCTTATTTCAATGCCTATTTCTTAAAA
>JAHISN010000047.1 GCA_018818265.1 Patescibacteria group bacterium
CGCCCTTGGAATTTTTACCGGACTGTTTTCAATTATAAATACTGTGATGCTTCTAATTTTGGCCGCGGAAGCGCAAAATACAAGGTTGAAGTTTAGAGGTTTTTTGTTGGCAATCGGCCTAATTATGTATTCCTTTTCTGCTGGCATTCAATATTTTCCGATCAATTTTCAGCAATATCTTTTTGTGTCCACAGTTACGGTTTTGGGTAGCGGCTTGATGTTTTGGGGTATAAATATAACTAAGTAACGAAACTATGTCACCCGAATCAACTCTTGGCACTATACCCAGATTGACAACGAACCTATTAATTACGCTAAAGCTTTTAGCTCTTTTTGGTATTTTCTTATACGGTTATCCCCTTTACTTAATTCTTATTTTCACTATCCTCGTGTGTATTTCAGTAACCGGTGAGTTTTTTTCTTCCCATGCCATAAAGCAGGGACAATTCGGGCTTTTATCTGCTATCTACACGGGATTGGCTTTACTTGACGCGCTTGTTTTTGCCGCCGTTCTCGTTGTTTTTAAACTGTTCGGTTCCGATTTCTATTTACTAGGTCTTTTAAGCCTAATTGTAATCCCTTTCCGTGGTGGACTTCTTGTTGGTTTCATAAGCGGTATCTTTATCTGTTGTTTTTATTTAGCTATGGGTTGGAATCAATTGTCCCAGATGAGTTTGATTCTACGTACAGCTTCACTTCTTGCAGTCTGCTTGGCTTCCGGATACTGGGGAGAATTGTTACAACAGGAAACATATCGCCGCCAGAAGGCGCAAAGACAAATACAAAAAATGCGTGAGATAAATCGGCTAAAGAATGAATTTGTTTCAGTTGCTGTGCATAATTTGCGCTCGCCCTTAACTTCTCTAAAAGGTTATTGGGAGGTCCTAGGTGAAGAGAGCTTATCGCAAAATGAAAAGCGAGGGTTTCTGGACCAAATGAGAAGTGTTCTAGCGAACCTGGAAAGATTAGTTGATGATATGCTGGAAATTTCGCGCTTAAAGCTTGGTGGAGTGAGCGGTGCGCGGCAAAGAGTTAAAGTTTATTCACTAATTCAGGAAATCCACAAGGCCTTTGGTCCGGCGGCTAAAGCAAAGGGACTTCAATATAGTTATGAAAACAAAATATCGCAAGGTGTTCGATTAGAGATAAATCCCCGAATGTTCAAAAATGCCCTAAGTAATCTTTTGGACAATGCAATAAAGTATACTCGCAATGGTAGAATTACACTAGAAAGTTGGAGTAGTGAGAAACGACTTTTCCTACGAGTTGCAGATACGGGGCAAGGAATTTCTAAAGATGACCAGCCGAACATTTTCAAAGCCTTTTATCGCGGTAAGGCTGAAAAGTCTGAGAGATTTAAAGGCACCGGTCTCGGGCTATATATTGTTAAGAAATTTGTATTGTCCAATGGAGGCGAAATTAGCTTTACTAGCGAGGAGGGTAAAGGGACGGCTTTTACCCTCTCTTTCCCTATTGCTGGTGAAGGAGAATTTCTTAATAGTTTCTAACCTAATATTTCAAATAGTTTAAACACTCGAAAGTGAGGTCACAAGATGGAGTGGAAAATAATACTGGCGATTTTAGCGGCTCTCGGTACTGGTGTAATGGTCTATTATTGTCGAATAGCGAGCTGCTCCTAAAACTCTTTGTACATATAAGTACCTCTTAGTTTATATCCTAAATTACGATAGTAGTTTCTTACGCCTACTCCTGAAATAATTTTTAGTTTAATCAAATTGTTGTCGCGACAGATTTTCTCTGCTTCTAGAATAAGTTTCTTACCCAATCCCTGATGTTGAGTAAGATCGCTGTTCTTTTGGCTTACCGGAGTTGATATTCCGTAGGTATGCAGTTCACGAATAATTGCCTCTCCTCTACTTGTGAACCGCAGGCGAAGAAGGGCATAGAGTTTTCCAATAGGATTGGATTTAGGGTTAAACCCTGTTTTAGGGTTAAACCCTATTTCAGATTGATACCACAGGAAAACTTCTTTTCCTCCCGACGCGGAGTATTCCTTTCTTTTTAAGCACAAATCTTTGGGTTCAAATTTTGTGTCCCGTACCTCTTGACAGCGAATGCACTGGCAGTGTTTACTTTCTTCGTGCATTCTTTCCTGAATAATTTGTCTTAAATTAGATTTTTTAAAGCCGGCGATAATGTTTTTAATAGGAATGTCACGGCCGAGCCGGTCAATACGCACATAGCCCGGTATAAGCTTTTTAACTTCAACTAAAAGTTCAACTAGTTCATTATCAGCATAGGACTCGTATTGTCCTTTCTTAACCCAGTTGGCCAGTTCGGTGTGCGGTGTGACCAGGCAGGGGTAGATTTTGAGCATGTCTGGTTGAAAACGAGGATCTGAAAAAAGCATTTTAAATACCTGTAGGTCTTTTTGGGGAGTACTGCCGGGCAAGTTAGGCATAATGTGGTACCCAACTTTAAATCCGGCATCTTTAAGTAATTTTGTTGCGAGAACCGTATCGTCCACAGTATGCCCGCGACAACAGAGTTTTAGAATACGATCATCTAGTGTCTGGACACCAATTTCCACCTTGGTAACACCAAGGCGCCGAAGCCGATCGATTTCCTTCTCGCTAATTAGGTCTGGGCGGGTCTCAATGTTAATGCTAATAATACGGTGTTTCGCTGTTTCGTTAATTTTCTGTACTTCTGCCAGACCAAGTTCGGCGGTATCACTAATGTTTATAGTAATTGTGCCATCATTTGAGAAATGTCGCCTGTTGCAGACTTTGAAACACTCTTTAATAAACTTTTCCTGATACGCGTGCGAATATGCCGACCATGTACCGCCCTTAATAATTAGGTCTATTTTGTCGGTGGGGTGACCGATATTATGATACTGTCGCAGGCGAGAACTTATCTGTAGCTGGGGATTATAATTATTATCTTCGGCGCGCATAACAGCCGGTTCGTCGGGTAAATAGCTCTTAGGAACTTGTTTAACATCCGGACAGTAAATGCAGTTTCCCGGACATGGATAGGGTTTAGTGAAAATTGCCACAGGTGTTACACCAGAAAGAGTACGAACTTTCCTGATTTTAAGGAGTTCCATAAGATTTTTGGCCTGCTCTGTTACTTCAGTATTTGTTTGAAATGAAGTCATTTCCTGACGCAAAGCGGAGAGAATGTCCGAGTTCCGCGGCATGGAACATTGGTGAGCGCGAGCGAATTTCCGTTTAATTTCTTCAAGAGCAATTTTATCCTGCGGTTTTTGCTCGAAAAGTCTAGTGAGGATTTCTTTTAAATAGGCTTTTTGACTAGTCATAGAGTAGTGTTTGGTAACGCGCGCTGTACTGACACTCTTTAGAGTGTTATTCCCGGTAACAAGCTAATATCATCCGGTGCAGGGCAGGTTGATAACTAACCACTAACCACTTGCCACTATTCACTCGCTTCTTGCTTTTCTCCATTCTACCCCATATAATCTAGTCGAGTATGAAATGCGGGGAAAGTGTAGGTCGCTGTTAAGTAGCGGTGCTGTCAAAAAAAACAGAAATCAGGGAGGTCAAAGTGGTTACTATTACCTTCGTAAAACGGGCAATGGAAGCTTCGCCAGTTTCAGCTAGCTTCCTAAAACAGGAACTACATCGGGGCAATGTGCAGGTAGAAATCATCAATGACAGTAAAGTGACTGTCCAATGTCTTCGGACTCAACGTGCAGCGATAAAGCGCAAAGCCGAAAGTCTGGGTTGGGAGGAAAGAACCTAAAATGGCCACGCTTACATTTGTGCCTGACCGAACGCATGGCAACCAAAGAAGTGCCAATTATCTGCAATTAGCGTTGGAATATGCTGGTGCGGAATCAGTGCAGATAGAATCTCCCACCAGGATGGTTGCAACTGGGAGGAAAAGACAACTCGGGAATTTTAGACGCATTGCCGAGTCGCAGGGGTGGGGAGAAGCGTAGGAAAATACAAATTGTGGGGAAAAATGGGGCCTTCTGTCTGCGCAATTTCAGCCGGCGGCCCCTGTTTCTTTTGAAAAAAGAATGGCCCAACCCTCTTTGTGAGTACGCAAGAGAGCGTACAGGTATAGAGGGTTGGGCATGGTTCGTGGGCTAAAGATACTTAATTGTTGCTGACAGCACGCTTGGCTGGCGAGTGAAACCGTCTCTAATTTCGAATGCGTGCGCTAGGCAGGCATAGAAAGTGCTTTTACCTCCTGACCGCCAAATCACTACGATTTTTCTTGCGGCTAGAACAGTACAACCCACTCTTGAACATGTCTGTGTACCCACCGATTGTCTCCTTATTATACTTTTCTGTTTTGTATGGATTATATCAAAAATAGCAAGGCGTTGCATTTCACTCAAAGTGCCCGGCGACTGATCAGGTTTTAGACTGCCATAGCTCGTTAAAAACAAAATGTCCTTTTTTGGGAGAAGTAATAGCAGAATGTATTCTGCGCATATAAAGGGTAAATTGTTTGAAACGCGAAATAAATTTCGCTACTACAAAACATGACATTTTGTTTTGAGTTAGCTATAGCTCATTGCTACTTTTCAGATTACAATTCTCAAATCACAACTCGCGATAATTTTCCACAATTCCTACAATCTCCTTTAATCGCTTCTTTACCGTATTTTCAAAAAAACCTTCCCACTCTTCCTTCGGATATTTCACAAAGTCTTGCCATAATGCTCGCCCCGCGGCAAAGCCGGAGGCACCGCCTGCAACGGCTATGCTTAACAGCTTCTGATATTCATCAAAATCATCGCCGCCAGAGAGAAGTACCCAGGGAATGTTGCCCATGATTGAGGTTAATTCCTGGCAGTTGTTGTTTCCCGGAAAAGCGGTTTTATAAATATCAATTGAACAGTTGAGAGAAACAATATCCTTAGCGGTGTCTAACACTTCCTGTTCACAGTCAAAATCGTCCTGGTGTGGCAAGGCATAAGAAATAGGTTCAAGTAAGAAAGGTAAGTTTTGTGCTTTACAGTCGGAAGATACCTTTGTGATAAGTTCCTTCTGATAAATAGCTGGTTTGGCGCGATGATTGAAATAAATAAGAAGTTTAACAATGTCCGTTCCCTGAGCTTTAAGTTCTTCTACTGTGTTAAGTAATTCATTAAGCCGGCCCCCTTCCCTTTCAGAATAGCCGGATTTTTCGATACTCATTATAACTTTAGCCTGGTATTGACCGATAGTTTTAAGCGCCGGCAAGCCGGAGTCGGGATCTATTAGCACATGAGAGACGTAAGGCAGAAGAGTTTTAAGAGCAAGCTTCTTAAAATAAATCAATTCATCAGCTGATACTTTATCGGGACTTTGAGGGGACATCAGCCGCCGCAGGCTAGACCGATGATCAAGAGCGAGGATAGTGTAAACAGGTTGAATATCTTTGGTCATTTCGTTTTTATTGTATCACTGAGTGTGAAGAAAGTATGTGCCTAATTGATTTTTTGCCCTTTAAGGTCTAGAATAGGCATATGAAGCTTGCCATTGTTCATGATGCTTTTATGCAGTGGGGGGGGGCGGAGAATTTGGTTTTGGCAATGAGCCGTCTGTGGCCTGACGCTCCCATTTATACTTCGGTGGTGGACGAAAGAGTATTGCCTGCAGATTTCCCTCGTGAAAGATTGCGTCCATCATTTTTACAGAAACTACCTTTTAAAAAGCAATTATATCAGCCTCTTTTTTTTCTCCAACCGCTTGCCTTTGAACAATTTAATTTTAGTGAGTTTGATATTGTAATTTCCTCAACCACAAAATTTGCTAAAAGTATAATTACCGGAGCCGAGACGCTCCATATTTGCTACTGCAACACCCCGGCGCGTGTTATCTGGTTTTATCGTGGTTATATCCAGCAGAAAGCTTGGGGTCCACTTATTCGTTCACTATTCAATTTGATTTATTCACCAATTATCAGCGCTTTGCGCACTCACGACTATATTGCCGCCCAGAAAGTAAATTGTTTTATTGCTAATTCCCGCAATGTTGCACGGAGAATAAAAAAGTTTTACCACAGGGATTCTACTGTAATTTATCCTTTTGTTGATCTGAGAAGATTTAGGCCAGCGTCCCCGGATAGTCAATCACCTGAAACCGGAGCATTCTTTTTGCTAGTCTCGCGCCTTAGTGGCCACAAACGGATAGATATTGCCATAGATGCTTTTAATAAATTAGGATACCCGCTAATTGTTATTGGCCGTGGTTCGGAGGAAGCAAAATATCGCAAAATGGCTAAAAAAAACATTAAGCTTCTTGGCTGGGTTTCGGATGACGAAGCCCTGTGTTATTATCAGCATTGCCGCGCTTTCATTTACCCACAAGAAGAGGATTTTGGCATTACCGCCTTGGAAGCCCAGGCATGTGGAAAGCCGGTTATTGCGTATAAGGCTGGCGGAGCGCTGGAAACGATTATTGAAGGGAAAACAGGGTTTTTCTTTTCGCCTCAATCAGCAGAGGCGCTTGTGGAAGCGGTGCGCCAATTCGAAACATCTTCGTTTAACTCGCGGGACTGCATAAAAAATGCCCAGATTTTTTCTCAGACTAGGTTTGACAAGGAATTGAAGAATTTAGTTGAAGAGAAAGTTAAACATGTTAAAGAAGCATAAGGCGGTATTTTATATTCTTGCTGGTGGGGAAACTCGAACTTAAATTTGTTACTATATGCGAAGAAAATAAAACCCGCCATTTAACTTCCGAGCGACTATGAGAAAACTACCTAAGATTCTTACCATTATATTAGTTCCTCTAGATTTCTGCGCCGTAATGGCATCTTTCTTGTTGGCTTATACTTTCCGTGACTATCTAAATGAAGTATTTCTAATGCCTTTCAGTCAATTTGCAGGGCTGGCGCTTTTATTGGCTTTACTTTGGACATTCTCTTTTATCCTCACGGGTTTGTATTCATTCTCTCTTAAGAGGGGCTCTCTGGACGAACTTTTAAAGACCATTCTCGGATGTTCAACAGCAATTACTCTCAGTCTGGCCGCCGTCTATTCGGTTAAGCAATTTGCCTTTTCGCGCTTGGTTATCTTGCTAACGTGGGTATTGTCAATTTTGCTGGTAGTACTCTTTAGATACCTGCTAGGTTTAGGACAATCCTTGCTTTACCGTGCCGGTAAGGGGACAGTAAGAGTCATTATTGTCGGGGATGAGAAAAATACTAAGTTGGTCCAAAGAGGCTACGAAGCTTTAAATGACCCTCGGGTAGAAATTACCGCAAGTTATATAGATGTGAAACAAGCTATAAAGGTGATTGAAAAGCACGAAGCGGATGAGGTTGTTTTAGCTAGCGGACGTATGGACAACCCGGAAGCAGAGGAATTGATGGAAACCTGCGAAAGCTGCGGAATAATTTTCAAGTTCGTTCCCGATATTTTTCATTCGGCCGGAGTAAGGGTGGCCACGTACGACTTGGCTGGTGTGCCCATGATTGAGATAAAAGCTACTGCGTTGGAAGGCTGGTCGCAAATCATTAAACGATTGGAAGATATTTTCTTTTCTTCCGCAGCTTTAATAGCAACTTCCCCTATTCTCCTACTCACAGCGATTGCTATTAAGTTAGACACGCCGGGGACGATTTTGTATAGAGACCGCCGTGTAGGCCGTAATGGTAGAGAATTCGACTTATATAAGTTTCGTAGTATGAGTATGATAGTTAAGAATGGTGAAATGGTTCATGCCATAGAGAACGAAGAGGTAGAAGAACTTAAAGCTAAGCAGAAGAACTATAAGTTGGAGCATGACCCACGGGTTACTAAAGTTGGGTATTTCATCCGCCGGACGAGTATTGACGAACTGCCTCAATTTTGGAATGTTTTGAGAGGAGAAATGAGCGTGGTTGGCCCGCGTACTTACCGAGATATAGAATTAAGACAGCAACGGGAACGCTTTCCGGACACTAAAGCATTAGTAAGAAGGCTGTTAACCGTAAAGCCCGGGATTACCGGTATCTGGCAGGTTTCTGGCCGTTCGGAGATAGAATTTACCGAAAGAGTTGCCATGGACGCATATTATGCCACCAATACGGGTTTGTTGGGCGATTTTAAGATAATCCTGCGAACTATTCCTGTAGTCGTCAAGGGTTCTGGGGCGATGTGAAGAAGCCCGGTGCTAAAGCGCCGGGCTTCTTCAAAAGACGGGCAGGACTTAAGACTCAGAAATACTTGGCAAAGAACCTAAACATCCAACCAAAGAGACTTTTGGTTTGCCCTTCAGTTTCAATTTTCTCCTGCAGAGCAGTATTTTCTTGCTCTATAGCTTGCATCGTGTTTTGCAGCATGCTCTCTTCTGCCTGATTCTGAGTCTCAAGCTTGAAGCTGTTCAATTGTTGGATTCTCAATTGATTCTGTTCTTTTAATGTTTCCAATTCCTGTATTGCCTTATAATCAGGACCGGCCAGCCAGCGCGCGACTCCTTTCCTTGCGTCCAGATTGTCCAACTGTTGCTGTATTTCCTGGTGGGCCTGCACTTGTTCCTGAGCTTTACTCTTTATTCGATTGCCAAGGCTTTCATTCTCTCCCTCAAATTGGTATTGAATTAGAGCGCCAGCCTGCAAAGCCGCTTTTCCTACAGACTCCGCGGCAGTATTCAGCTCTGCTGAGGTTGCTTGAGTCTGAGTCTGTACTTGCGCTTCTTCACCCTGGTTTGCAGTTTGTGCTTGCACGCTATTCTGCGCTTGATTCTGCTCGGCTTTTGCCTCGGTTACGTTTGAGTATGCAACTGTCAGAAAACAACTAATTAATACAACAAGTAATGTTTTCTTTTTCATTTATCTCACCTCCTTTAGTTATTAAATAATGAACTAATAATGTCCATAATTCTGTCTGGGAAAAATCTTTAGATCATCACTTAAAACCATTTTATCACTCATGCAAACTACTGAGCAATACACTGATTTTCTAAAAGGACTTTCATTTTTATAGCCAAATATTCTAAAGATTTCTTAATTTGCCTCTTTCTTTCGGGCTTTTCCCAATCAATCGCCTGTCTCCAACCAATCCCGATACGGTTAATAGGTATATGCAACTCATCCGCCTCTCCTTCATCTAAAGTAGCTTTTTCACTAACGGGATTGCCAATTTCAAACAACAGGCGCATGGCATCTTCCTCTGTCTCCGTGAGATGGGAGGGCATATTTTCCGAACTGAATGGTGTCATTAAAAGATGCCGCAACCGATTACTGCTATGTTTATCCCGGGCGGCTTCCAATGTAAAAGCAATTGCAGAGGCAGTTTCTGGAGAGGTGTAGTCTGAGTAACCAGTAAATTGGGCTGTTAATGTGTCCCAATGCGCCTTAATCTCTTTGGCATTACCAAGGGCCTTTTCGGCGCCTAACTCCTTCATCTCTTCTAAAATATCACCAGTGGTTAAGAATCGGGCGGCAAGAGAGGCATTATGCTCTTGAACTTTAGATGAAAGATCTAAGCCGTCCGTCCAGGAAGGCGGAAGATGCCCGCCGGCCAGGAAATTCTCTGCATACGCGGGATATTTATCTAGATTTTTTCTTACGCGTTCCTTTATTTCGGGAGTAAGCTGTTTGCTAATGAGTTGTACTCCTCCGAAAGAATATCCGCCCATGGCTTTGGAAGAAGTTGCAAGAGCAATATCGCAAAAGCCATCTTTTTCATCGGTTGGATCATACTCTCCCCAATACATACGTGTCTGAGCCATGTCGGCAACAACAATTATTTGCGAAAGGTCAATATCTCCCAATTCTATATCAGTAAGACTAAGTTGTTCCCTTAATATATTTCTGGCCTTTTGGGGATCCCTGAGAACACGGGCAAAATCAATTCTTGCTTCAGGACTAGCTCCGGTTTTGGGCGGTAGGGGCAGATGAATAATAATAGGTTCTCCGGGGCTTGCTCTTATGGCTTTATAGATGTTGGTGATAATCTCTTTGTGAATTTCGGATTCTTGACGAGGTTTTCCTTCTTTCCCTTGGCGAAGATTTACTACATCTACCCTACCCTCTCCCGATGGTATTACAAGTGGATCATCAACTGTTTCTCCGTGTACATTTAGATACTTTTCCTTGCCGGGGGCTCTCCCTTCATAGGCTAGGGGAAGCGTGCCGCCGGTTTCAGTGGTAGTGATAACATACGAATTTGGATAGGCAAAGCGAAGAAAGAGGGCGGCATGTGTGCCGGATAAATCAAAAACAACACTTTCTGGATCCGCATGTAAAAAATCGGCAGTTTCTTTTCGCAGGTGATGATAAATATAACGAAGATATCTCTCTTTCAGTTCCAATTTCCCGGATGTCTCGGCTTGCACAAGATAATCATACAAATCTAAAGTGTGATTGATCTCTTCCACCCATGAAGACGAAGAGGTTACAGTTCCTAGTAGCAGGTCAACATGATTGAGTCCAAGCTTGTCAATAGTTTCCCGACTTTGCTGGGGTAATTGTTCCAGTGAACGTGAACCAGTCGCGTATTCTCCGGTAGTTCCATCCCGTGGTTCAGAACGGGAATCCTGCCCGCCTAGAAATTGAGCCAGTTCTGTTATAGCTTGCGAAGAAAATTCATGTCTGCACTCTCCATTTTTCATAACATTGAAATTCTATCATAGCCAGAAGGCGTATTCAGACATAGGCGTGGCGAAGAAACCTCACAGTGCAATTTCCCAAGTGTCCACAGCTATAGTCGAAGCAGTAATTTTAGATTAGGGTGAGCAGATCTTGCTACAAGCATGGCTAGTGCCGCGGTGAGCGCTCAAGGAAAGCGCTCAAGGAAGGCGCTCAAGGAAAGCACTGGAGGTGTGTTAGAATCCTGAATAATGGAGTACCTAAAAGGGATTAATCTTAAGGGGAAAACAATAAAATTTCCAATTTACTTTCCCGATGCAACGCGAGCGGTAGTTCGGAGTCTTGATTCTAATGACCTGCAAAAGGCAGGTATTGAAGGAGTTGTAGTAAATACTTATCATTTAATGTCCCAGCCGGGGGCAACGGTAATTAAACAGGCCGGTGGAATTAAGAAATTTATGAACTGGCCGGGGTTTGTCGCTTCCGATTCTGGTGGATTTCAAATACTCTCACTAATTCAGAGAAACAGCTCCGCGGGCAGTATTACCGATAAAGGAATTATTTTTCGCTCGGGTTCAAAAAAAACTATTTTTAGTCCCGAGAAATCAATTCAGGTGCAATTTGCTCTAGATCCGGATATAATTGTCTGTTTAGACGATTTTACCCCACCGCGAGCCAAACTAGAAGAAATTGAAATTAGTGTTAATCGAACGGTGGAATGGGCAAAGCGCTGTAAGGAAGAATTTATCAAACACGTCGAAAGAGAAAAACTAAGTGTCGAAAACAGACCTCTTCTTTTGGGTGTCATTCAAGGTGGAGATGATAAATTGATGCGGGAAAGGTGCGCAAAAGAATTACTTAAAATCGGGTTTGATGGATATGGTTTTGGCGGCTGGCCGCTAGATAAAAACGGCAAGCTTAATTTTGAAATTACCAGTTTTACTGCTTCATTAACACCGGATGACATTCCCCGATTTGCTCTCGGTGTAGGCAACCCACAAAATATTTTAGATTGCTTTCGATGTGGCTACCATATTTTTGACTGTGTTCTGCCAACCAGAGACGCGCGTCATCGTCGGCTATATGTTTTCAGCCGTAATCCTGATGAACCGGATTTTTTAGAAACCGAGCAAGTTCACGATTACCTATATATACTTAAAGCAAAATATAACGGCGATAAACGGGCAATTAGCGAGCACTGCGACTGTTTCACCTGCCAAAATTACACCCGGGCGTACCTTCATCATTTGTTTAGAATTCAAGACGCACTTGCCTGGAGGCTAGCTACTATTCATAATTTGCGTATGTATACGAGGCTAACTGAGAAGTTGAGAGGTTATATAAAATAGTGGGGGGAAACACAAACTGATAGTACAAGTTTGTGTTTCCCCCGAGGCCGCGAAATTTCAATTTCCTCTTGCGTCTGATAATTTTCTGCTGTATAATCACAAACATAATGCAAAAACCTACAAAATATGCTGTTATCAAAACTGGGGGAAAACAATATTTAGTGCATGAAGGTAGAGAGTTTGCCGTGGAAAAACTGTCGGATGACGAAGAAAATACAGATATAATTTTTGATGAGGTTCTGCTGGCTGTAGATGGCGATAAGGTAGAAGTTGGTCAGCCATATCTTAAAAACATTGTTGTTAAAGCTCAAAAACTAGAACAAATTAAAGGTCCAAAAATCAGGGGCTTCAAATATACAACAGGAACACAGTATCGCAGAAGGTTTGGGCATAGGCAGAAGCTTACAAGGGTGAGAATTGAAAGTCTGGGTTTTTGATTCCTTATTCAATATTAAACCCTTCGGCTCAGCCCCTCGACTTCGACCCGTCCGATGGGTTCTCGTTCTGGGCTTCGCTCAGGGCTAATTCGATCAGCCAAATTGCAGTAGCAATTTAGGTTCTCATTAAGTGGCAAAAAAGAAAGCGGCTGGAGCCGCCGCAAGACAACAACAAAGACGACCGGGCAGGAGATTAGGCCTTAAAAGGGCTGACGGGCAGGGTGTGGTTGCGGGCAATATATTAGTGCGTCAGCGAGGCAGCCATTTTCATCCCGGCAAGAATGTCGGTATGGGCCGAGACTTTACTCTCTTTGCGCTAAAGGAAGGGGTGATGAAATTTTCACAACTTAAGAAAAGGAAGTATGTAAATGTGGTTACTTAGATAATTATGGAAGACCTCATCTATCTCAATATCAACGAACTTGCTCCCAACCCCATGCGAGTTCGAGCTTCTTTTCCTCACGACACCCTAGTTAAACTTTCCGATTCAATAAGGGAAAAAGGTGTTTTGACTCCATTATTAGTAGCTTCCACACCGGCCGGCTATCAAATTATTTGTGGAGAACGCCGCTGGCGTGCAGCTAAATTAGCAGGCCTGACCGAAATACCAGCTATTATCAAAAATATTCAACCGGAAGAAATTCTTACTCTCTCTCTCATCGAAAACATTCAGCAGGAAAACCTAACAGTATTTGAGCAAGGAGCAGCTGTTGAGCGATTATATTCACAGTTTGGATTGTCACTGCAAAAAATTGGTGAACAGCTGGGTTTAAGTCTGGATGACATTAAGAAGCGCTTATCTTTGCTACAACTTTCCGACAAGACCAAAAACGAGATTCTATCCCGTAAAATTTCAGATCGGGAAGCCTTAGCGCTTGTAGAAAAGGAAACAGAGAAAGAGGCTTATCAAGAGGTAATTAAAAAGCCTAAACGCGGCTTCTAATTAGTTATTAAGCCTGCATCTTCATTAGCACGAACTGCTCATCTCTCATGCCGGACTTTCAAGACAGGTTAGACAAAATTAAAGAAGCTTTAAATACTGAAAACCTTAAGGAGAAAATTGCCCAAATCGAGCAGGAATCTGCTCAACCTAAGTTTTGGCAGGAGCACGAAACAGCAGGTAGGAAAATGCAGGAAATGACAGAGCTCCAGGGAATAGTTGAGGAAATTGAAGAACTTGAACTACAAATTATAAATTCCGATTTGCGATCTGAAGAAAAAACAGAAATAGAGAGCCTATTAAAAAAGCTTGAGCTAAAAACCTTTTTGTCTGGTCAGCATGATAAGAAGAAAGCAATTTTATCCATTCATGCCGGGCAGGGTGGTACCGAAGCTATGGACTGGGTCAGTATGCTACTGCGAATGTATCTAAAATATTGTGATAGTCGAAAGTGGAAAACAGAAATTGTCAACGAAATGCCTGGCGAGGAAACTGGGCTTAAGTCAGTTAGTATTGAAATTGACGCGCCTTATGCTTATGGTTACTTGCGAAACGAACATGGCACACACCGCTTAGTACGCAAATCACCTTTTAATGCAGATCATCTGCGGCAGACATCTTTCGCTCAGGTTGAAATTATACCGATTATTGAAAAAGATCTAGACTTAGATATCAATCCCGAGGATATAGAAGTCCAGACTTTTCGTTCTTCCGGTCCCGGCGGCCAGCACGCCAATAAAACGGAGAGCGCCGTTCGCGCTATTCATAAACCCACCAGTCTAACCGTTTCTGTGTCTTCATCCCGCAGTCAACTTACTAACCGCAAAACAGCTCTAAATTTACTCAAGGGCAAACTTTACCAATTTATGCGGGAACAGGAAGTAGAAAAATTTAAGGATCTTAAAGGCAAATACACTCCTCCTACATGGGGAACCCAAATCCGCTCCTATATTCTGGACCCCTATCAGTTGGTAAAGGACCACCGCACCCAGCTGGAAATCCCCCAGGCGGAGGATGTTTTGGATGGGAAATTGGATAAATTGATTGAGGAAGGGACAAGAAGATTACGATAGTAGTTGACACTAAGCACGCACTTAGTTAGAATAATTAGTACATGAAACCACCATTTGAACACCCACCTGGAATAGAGACTGAGGCTGCCAGGCTGAATGCAGAGATGCTTGTTAAAAGCACCGTAAGACGCTTACAAGGGGAGAGCGATATTGAATTAACTCCCGCGGAACAGGCGGCGCTTTTATCAACATATCTAGAAGCAGATGACGACCCAGCTTTACGTGCGGCCCTTGAAGCTATGCCGGAAATGGGTGAGTTAGTAGCGCAAGTCAGCGAGAGTGCTCCCTTAGTTGATTATGCGGCAACTGAATCTGGAGATCCGTTACCGCAAGATTTAGAAAAAAAACCAACCTCGACTGAAGCTTTATCGGTTCCTGAAACAATAAGATTGGAATTGTTAGAGCAAAACCATAGTGAAATGGTTGCGAGAGAGGTCGTCGCTCGATTGGACTATATAGCTGAAGCAGGAAGAGAATTAACAGATAGCCAGTTTGCCCGTCTTGGTCGTATCACCGCAGCCAGGAGAGCATTGAGAGAATTATCTAACCAACTACAAGTATTGACGGTGCCACTAAAGGTCAGAACCCTTAGAGACGGGAAAGCAGTCTGGGTTAAATATCAGGAAACAGAGCCTTACACAGGGCTCATGGCCAAATTAGCTAAAGTCGAGCAATTAGCTGAGCTACACCCGCAGGAGCCTGATGCCAAGTCGGTTGATCGTCTTGTCGCACAAGGGGACTACACTAAAGATGAGGTTAAGCAATTATCCCCGGACGTCAGAGCAGAAAAGGCCCTTCTCTCTGATACCGATGTTCTGACAAACCTAGATTCTTTAGATATACGGGGTGGCCAAGCTGACGAAGACACCATAGAGGCCATTCGTTCTGTCGACATGACCCGTCTTGACGCTCTAAGAGAGGCGCTAGAATTAGCAGCTATCGGAATTGATAATTTATCTGGAGATATTGCTTTTAAAAGACACCTTCATGCACGGCGCCAGGGACTCCTTCAAAAAGGTGCCGAAGCAATGAGGCAGGCTTTTACTGGGGATCCGCACGAAAAGGCTTTACAGTATTTAGTTACTATAGCCGGTGAACTTAAAGTTCATGCTATGCTCGCGCAAATTCACTTAGAGGAAGCAAGAAATACTGTTCAGGAAGTTGAGCTCAAAGTAGCTGGCACTGAGCCTGATGAACCCGTATTCACTCTTACGCCACAAGAAGTACAGCGACGCACTGCCGAAGATTCCGTGCTCAGAGAGAAAATGTTCAAAGAGTGGCAGAGACAAGAAGGAGCGACCTGTTTAGCACTCCTGAGAAGTCTTTCTACGAAACTAACTCCTGCAAGATTGGAGCAGATACCCGAGCTTGATACGGCTATTGCACATACGGCTACCAACGTGCTCGAACAAACCTTACAAGCAATGGCTAGGGATGAAGCAGAGATTACTTTGGCGGAGCAAATTGGTGTGCCTATACCTCAATTCGGGAGTGATCTTTCTGCTAACGCAAGGCTCGAGTTGCGTCGTTTGACAAGTGAAGCATTTGCCAGACGACAAAAAGAACTCGGAAGGGCTATGGATCATCCGCTAATAACATCGGGCGCGCTTAAAATTTTTCAGCAGGCTCTTAGAGAAGGACCACGACTAACGGCGCACGCTCTTCCTGAAAATAAGCAAAATGCAATTTTAGCAGCGGTTCTGACTGCCGCTAAGCTTAAACAGTTAGAAGGGACTACTCATGGTGATAGTGCAAGGATGGTAACATTTCACACCGGACCCGATGCTCAGGTAGCGCAGCTTCTAGTGCAATTAGTTGAAAACGCTATAATTTTACCTGAACAAATTGATGGTCAAGCTGTAGACCTAACCGTTATTAAACAGCTTCCAACACAAACTTTAAGCGCTGTGTACACGATTGAGTTGATAAAGCAACAAGTCCGGGAAATAATAGTGCAGAGTAGCAGTCAATTATCAGCTGAACAACTTGCAGATGAGGTTGTAGGTAAGGCTGAAGCTATCGATGTTGAGGTTCAGGAGATTGATGAACAAGCCTTGGCTCAGCTTACAAAAGATAAAAAAGTTCAAGAGAAAGCGGGTAATGTAGTTGTTACACTAAGAGGACTGTCTTACTACCCTGGCAGAACTACCGCACCGATAGATGTTAGCCGTATCTCCGTAACATGATTATGAAATCAAGAACTGTGCCTTATTTCCTCTCCCCATACTGCGAGTAAATCCACCCTTCTACACTTTCATCAACTTTAATCTTATACCAGCTTGGTTTTTCTTCCAGTAATTCATAGACCGCCCCCGGATAAACTTTTCCAACAAGACTAGCATTGAGTGAAGGGGAAGAGCGTAAGTTTAGAAAACCAGTTGGTGTATCTTTAATAGTTATCTGAGTTTTTTCAACTTGAGTTGGATTGATCAGCTGTTGCAGTTGTCCTGCGGCCTTAAGGGCTTCATCCGAAACTTGTTCCTGGCCGAAAGGCAAGAGAAATATAACCGGACAATCACCAGCTTTAAACTGGAACTTACTCAAATCTATCTCCGGTAGTCCTAATTCCGTCTCTTCAGAAGTATAAAAAGAGTAATCCAAATCTTTTGTTTCGGTACCCTGGTAAATTTGTCCCGTATTGTCAATAATATAACCGAATACATAATCGGGCAATTCAAGCGTATAACGGCCATAAACCTGCAAACCTTTCAACCAGTCCCCTATCTGAATATCACTGCCACTTAAGTTGGCTTTAAAAAGCCGCAGCACCATCCATTTCTCTGTGCGGCAGGTACTAGTTTCACAAGATGAAGAGAAAAGTTGCCAGTTAGCCCTGTCTTGTATCTGGGCTGTGTCAAATGCCTGAGATTCTACTGGTAATTCCTGGTTTGCGACTGCAAAGTTCAAAAGCGGGAAAGTGGCTAATTTTGTATCTATAATTAAGCTTTGTTGTCGCGCACGGTCCAGACTAAGTTTTACTGTTTGCTTGTTTTCTAAACTAAATAGGATCTCAAGATTCTCTTGGTCTTCCAGAAGATAAATCAAGGGCGTTATCCCTAGATCTTCTCCATTAAGGAAAACTATAGCCCCCGCGGGCGAGGAGGTAAGCGCCAGCTTATCCTGTCTTTCCTCCGATGGCCGCTTTTGGACAACAGTACCAGATGTATACTCTGCGACACCCAGGGTTTGTTCCACGCGTGTTTCCCCATCGCTAATAATGCGAACCTTTCCTTCCCAGGAGCCAAAGCCCCCTTCCTCATCAGCTACTTTAAGCGAGTAGTAACCAACTTCAATATCTTCAGCGCGCCACGGCGTCCTTCCTTGAACTATACCGTCCAAATACACTTGCGCACCTTGAGGATTGGAATCTACGACTAAAATACCCAACCCGCCCTTCTTCATATCTTCTATAAAGAAATAATAGACGGCAAGTAGAACACCAATAAGTAAGGTGGCAATAACTAAAGTTTTGATGATGGGAGTAAATTTGCGGGACGAATTCATGAGTTTGTCAACACGTTAATTAGTTAATTAGCTTCGATTACCGCGAATTATATCTTCAGTTCGCTCACGTCAGTATTTTAACCAATTTGGGTAATTATGAAGTGATTTCAGTTAACTAGTTAACAAATTACCCAGTTACCAAATAACCTACTCCTCTATCCTAATCGGCATGATGATGTGAAAAAAGCTCTTGTCGGACGGGGAAGTCCAGCGAGTGGGAGAAAGAGAATCCTTAGCTTCAAATACAAGCTCATCACCATCAATTGATTCCAACGCATCAATCAGGAACCCAACATTAAACGCGCATTTCAGTTTCTCCCCTTCAATTTGGACTGCAATTTCCTCGCGCGCTTCACCGATTTCAGAGCTTTGCGCTTCAATAGCAACAGAATTGTTCTCAAAAGTAAGATAAATTGTTTGGGCATCGCGCTGGGCAAAGACAGCTACCGTTCGCACAGCTTGGGCAAAACCAGCCCTATCAATCACCGTCTTGAACTCAAAACTCTCTGGTAATATCTTATTATAGTCGGGATATTCAGCTTCCAAAAGGCGGCTAGCCAGTTTCACAGAGCCAAGATCAAATATAATCTGATTGGCATCTTTTGTTAAATAAACATTTACTTCTTCCTCACCTGCCCCACTCAATAATTTTTCTACCTCACTAAAGGCACTCGCGGGAATAATAATTGGCTTTTGTTCTTTACTAAGCCTAATTGGAGTAGACTTGGCACGACTCAAGCGAAATCCATCAGTAGAAACAAAAGAAATTTGTTTGTCTTTCACTTCCAAATATACCCCTGTTAATACTGGTCGAGCCGCATCGGTGGCAGCGGAAAAACAAATCTTACGAATTAATCTTGCCAGTTCTTCAGTATTAAAAACAAAGATCGGCTCATTCTGCATCTCGGGAAAAGAAGGATAGTCAATTGCCGGAATAGTTACAAAATTGGCGGCCACCTTGTCTGTACGAACTCCAAGCTGGTTTTTTTCTAAAGCCAAATTGATTTTATCCGCCGACAAAGAAGAAACGAAGCTTTGGACTGCCCCGGCGGGAACAGTAATTTCACCATCTTCCTCAACTTCGGCGGGAACTTGCGCGGAAACGGAAAGCTGTAGATCGGTAGTTTGTAGAGTTAAAAATCCCTTAGACGCGCTAAGGAAGACATTGGATAGAATAGGAAGCTCGGAGCGCGAGGGTACCAGTTTTGCAACTTGCCCTAATGCTTTAGCTAGTTTTTTTTGTTGGCAAACAACTTTCATAATAGGTGGATTGTATCATATTCGCCAGTGTATATCCACTTAGGTTTTTTTATTAATCAAAGCATCTAAAATCCGCCATCTTCTCTTTTTTTCTTCGCGCGGAATATTATCTTCATATAATTTTGCGGCAAGAGTTAAAGGACGAGGAGAATACAAAGCGATATAAGCCTTAGTAAAGCCCACTTCTTTAACTAAATCAATAGTGTTTTCAAACTGATCTTCAGTTTCACCAGGGAAACCTACAATAATATCGGTAGTAAATTCCACCTGATCAATTTCCGCCCTTATCTTTTTCACCAAACCAAGAAATTCTTCGCGAGTATATGCACGCCGCATTCGCTTTAAAATCTCGTTATCTCCCGACTGCACAGGTAAATGAATTATCCGGCATATGTTTTTGTTTCGCGAGATAACATTAATTAACTCATCCGAGAAATCCCAGGGATTGGCAGAAAGAAAATCTACTTTTTGGAAGCCCATCTGGGCAACCGCTTCAATAAGATATGGAAATAAAGTAGGGGTGCTAGAAATCTTAAAATTCTCTTTATGTTTAGAATTTTGGTCATTTAGATTTTGGATTTGTTTGGAATTTGTCGCTTGGTACTTGGGATTTCTTTTCAAATCTATTCCGTAGGAGTTCACATTCTGACCCAACAACGTTATTTCTATATAGCCCTTTTCAATCAAACACTTGCACTCAGCTACAATATCTTGGAACGGACGCGACACTTCACTGCCACGGGCATAGGGAACTACGCAATAGGAACAAAAATTACTACAACCGTTGCTGATAGGAACTAAGGCATGATCTTTGCTTTTTCGCTTTACCCCCCGCGTAGGCGGACAGGCTGCTTGGTCCAAATATATAAATTCATCCGCCGAAGGAAGGCGCTTCTTGAGAAGTTTGGATATTTTGCCGGTATAATCGTGAACGGCTAGTCCCGCCAAACAGCCAGTGATGATGACTCTCGGTCTTCCGGTTGTTTCCTTTAGTTTGCCTAAATTATTAACAAGGCCGTAAGTGCGGTTTTCGGCCGACTGGCGCACAATGCAGGTGTTGATATAAACCACATCAGCAGTTTCAATACTGCTGGCTAGTTTAAGCCCTTTGGCCTCTAGCACTGCCGCCAAATGCTCAGAATCTGCTTCATTTGCCGCACAGCCATAGGTTTTAATAAAATAGGTTGTGGTGATTTTCGGCATATAGCTAACTCAAAACAAAATGTCATGTTTTGTAGTAGCGAAATCTTGCCGTGTACCGCATGGTACTGCGGTCATTTCGCGTTTCAAACAATTTATTAATTTATGCGTAGCACATGGCTGTCGTAGCCTAGCGTAGATCTACTTGTAGCGGCTAGGCTTTTCCGCCAAAGGCGGATCAGCCTCTGGCTGAAGCCTAGCGTAGATTTCAGCCTAGCGTAGATCATTCTATCAAAAACAGATAACGAACCCCAAACGGCTGTAATTTGAAGTCCCTTCACCACTCCCCTACCCCACCGGGCTGACGTACTACGCCCTGCTAAATGTCAAATTCTGCCCAGGCTGCTACATGGCTATTATTGTGGCGTGGTGAAATGAAGTTTAGTCCAATCCGGTAATCGTCTGTTTCTGGGCCATTTCAATAATAACTTGTGCAATAAGAGCTTCCACTTCTTCTTTGTATCCTTCTATTGTTTTTTCACGAACATGTTCCTCTTCTAAGTTCTCTAAGACAGTCATGGCATCTCTTAATGCCTCACGAGCATACTCCAATTGCCCTGCGTCTAGATATGCTCGGGTCACTTCCAGGTTATACCAGATATTACGTTCCGGGAAAGGAAAAAAACGCGCGTCAGCTTCTTGTTGTAATACATCGTGAAATTTTCCAAGTTGCTCCCGACAACCTTCCAGGCCTGCAGTATTAGTGGCGGCGAGAATGTAGGCGGCACGTGTTCGTTCGGTTTGCTCCGATTCGGTTTCTGGATTTTCTTGTCGTGGGTTAATGGCCGGTTTGTTGGGAAACATGGGTTTCTAATCTATCTAGTGTAAAACCATTATAGCAAACAGTTATGTACTGACACCACTCCACTGATTTAGCCCTACCCGCTAAACCCCCAGCAGAAAATGGAGCAGAAGAAATCAGAACATGATTACCCCTCTCCCCTATCTACCCGGAGAATATTGATTATTCAGTAGTTTGCCAGCTAATGACTGGTTGAGTGAAGATTTGTATTTTGTTAATAGCCTGTTGGATTTCTTCCTTGCTAGCATTTCCCTCCATCAAATCCTTAATTACTTCAATCTGTTGTTTTTTTAATGCTTGCGCTAGGGAATGTCCGTATGCCTGCGCCAGTAAACGACTGGTCTGATTATGATGATATGTAATTGTGTCGCTTGACCCGGGAATGCTTGTTTTAATAGTGGCACCTCTTTCTTCTTCGGGGATTTCGTGCATATACCTGCGTTCTGGACTTACCATCATACGGGATTCCTGGTTCAAAAGATTGTATGTTCTTTGCGCTTCCATCATAGAAAAAAATTCCTTGAATACGATTTCTGTTTCGTTGAGTTGGCTTGGTTCACGCGATCGGGATTCGGTTAATCTCTCGTGCGCTTCCTCGTGAGTTAAACCTAAGACAAAATCTCCGCCAGTAGTTTGGGGCTTCATTAAATCCGGTAAAACTAGCAATGTTTGGGCTTCTTGGTGATTATCATCAGCCGTAATTGACATTGCTGCCCCAATACTTTTTTCTGTTTCAAGAAATCGAGTTAACATTTCCTTGTCGGAAGCAAAATTTTTGGCGCTTAAAATTACTACTCTTCCCTGGCTAATTTTATCTCTAAGCCATTCTAGAGTTGGGCTGATATGTTCTGGTACGTTGCTGTCAAAGCCCAACTCATCTACGAAGCCCTCCCATGTCAGCTCCATCAGCCGTTGTATGCTTTGGCGGGTATCGGGGTCATCACTTTCTGCATCTATAAGTGTGGAAAGTTGTTGGAGATAAGTTAGTTGTTCTAACTTCATACACAAGGGCGGCATTTCCTTTGCTTCTATGTTTACCTCGACAGTTTCTTCTTCAACCGCTTTCTGTTTGTGTGCTTGTAGTTGATCACATTCTTGGGCAAGATGAGTGTAGATGTATATCCAGGAGCCTTCGGCTTGAGTAATGAAATCCTCCGCCATCTTAATACGACAATCAACGGATTGCTCGTTTTGGTAAGCTTCCATATTAAAGCTGAGTTCAACAGCGGGTGGATGTGGCTGTTCGTATCCTGGTTTCATAAAAATCCAACTAATTCTAACAGAAAATTAGCTACCCTACCAATTTATTTCAGAACGCACCATTCTAAAATATTGGCGCGTTCTGACTTTTTCATGTAAAATGGGGATATTGTTAAGCACCCCCGATGGACATCGGGGGTATCTCAGCGCCTTCTTGTCAGTGAACCAAACATCCGTTCAATAGAACTCAATATTTGATTACTTTAACCGAATTTATAAAGTTTTCCGACAATACAAGGCAGAAGTGCCTGTATATGCTTGTGCATAATTTATTCAATGTTTGGATCTGTTGTTGTCGTATTAATAGAATCGGGATAGCCACTACTAGGTGTTCCTTGGTCGTCGTCCCTTGGTTGTCTTTCTAGGTTTTCAATGAAGCTTTTGTGTTTAACTTTGAACTCATCAATTTTTTCAGATAATCCTTGCATGCGAGCTTCATATTTATGATCTTCTAATTTTTCAACAAAAACATCTAATGAATCAATGAAATCATTGACCATGGTTTCGGCATCTAAAACAATGCTATACGTTCTACCCCTATAGATCGCTGGGCGTTTATTGTTTCTACTGATTGCTCCTCTAGGAAAATAGTCATGAGCAAGGCCATTTCTAATAAGATCTCGGAGGATTTCTACGGGATATTCATCTGGATGTTGAAAGCATTCATTAATATATTTTTCTACATTGCCTGTGAATTTCTGATCTTTTCCTATCAAGAAGCCACCTAGATATTCCACACAAGACAAGGTGCACAAAGCTAGGGGAAAGTTAATATTACCAACCTCAGATCTATCAGGTCGTATAGTATCTCGCATTCTTATTAAGTCACTTTTTATCCATCCTAGAACGACAATATTTACAAAATCAGTTTTGTTCATTTTTCTAATTCCTTTACCGCTTCCCTATATGCGCAAAAGTCACAATCTTCACTAGCTTCAGGAATTGAGTCGCCCTCTAAACATTTGTGAGCGTCTTTTATAGCTTTCTCAACCCAGTTATCGTTTCCCTCATAGGCAATTAAGGTCACGTCGAATTCTAATTTGCCATCAAAAGCCTTAGCGTCTTTTTTCCCATTAGCATAAACAAAGTATCCAGTATTACTTACGTCTAACCCATTATTCCTCAATAACCACTGATATATTTCCATTTGACGCTTATATCCCTCATGGTGGTCTTTGTCTAAAGTTTCAATTTTGTCATTTATGGCAGTTGCTTTGTAATCCACCACAATATATTTATCTTTTGAATTAATCCATAAATCGTCAATTGCTCCACTTATAGTCATTCCTGTTTCAGGATGAATGTATTCCACACCCACAAAATTTTCTCTCCATATATCTAATTTTTCGTGGTGAACAGGGCTTGCGTCTACTCCATACTTTTCAATCAGCGGATGGCTTTCTCCCCTGGCGCGATGAATATCAAACTCCTTTTTGAGTAAATAATCTATGGCTGAATTAATGTTAAAAGGATATCCAGGCGGCCTTTTTGTTCCTAATTTATTGTCCAGATAAAAACATTTAGGACAATCTATAAACAATTCCAGTTTAGATCTGGAAAGCTTCCACTTGGGCCCTCCATAATTCCACTCTGCTTTTCTTTTTGAATTGTAATATTGAGACATAATTAGTTAGTTACAAATTTAGCAAATCCCATCGTTCTAAATAGTTACCTTCTTTATCAAAAAACTGCCTCATCGACGTATCACGATGAGGTTCTCCGTTTTTCGATGGTGTTTTCAACCACTGCGCATGGCCGTGTTTTATATAATCAGCAACTACTTTACTGGGCACTATAAAAAAATCCGAACGCTCATCAATATCCTTTAAGTTTACAAACACATAAAATAAAGTATCAGAATAAAAATCTTCACCCTTCTTGTTTAATATCCAACTTCTTCGACTTCCTGCGCTTGCCTTTACCTGAATACCAACAGACTTGCTAGCATCCTTATTCGTGGTAACTATATCAATACCCCTAGTGTTTCTTAAAGTAATTGAGGCAACATATCCTCTTCTGGAAAGTTCACCAGCAACCAAATATTCACCGGCAATTCCTGTCAATCCAGAATCTAGTTTTAAATTCATTCTATTGTTTGGATTGTTGTATTGAGACATATATTTACTGATCGATCGATAACCCCATCATTAACTCTGAGTTAAAAGTTTTATATAAGCCGTCATTCACAGCCGCCATGAATGAAACATAATCTGTCGGTGACAAGAAATAGAAATAATATCGCCATCCTTCACCAGCCTTCTCAAGCTCTGCATTTAAATTATCAAAATGTTCTTTAGCGTCTCGCAGTTTTGCTCTATTTTCTTGTACTAAATCATTATCTTGTTTAATTTCTACCACTAAAATATCTTTGGACTTTTTCTTGAGTAGGAAAAAATCAGGATTGAAACTTGCCCTTTTTACATGCGTAGATCCAATCTCTGTTGGTTTAAATGAATAAGGAATACTATAAAATCCTTTATCTGGAGACTTGATAAATGACTCAAAAATATTAGTCTCATTAAATAAACTCTTTGTAAAACCTATCTCAGGATTGCTCGTTACATATATTGCCGACAATGATGAAATAAACTTGTTTTCTTCTTGTGGGTAAAAATGATCTAAAATGTATTGCGTTTCAGGCAAAACCGTCTCCGGAGTAATAGTTGTACGTGCAGTGATATATTTCTCAATTATTGCTCGCTCTGTACCAGACAAACTATCCAAAAATTGAGGGGGGTAAAATAATGCTCCATGAGATTTCAAGGTATCCTCACTAAACGATTGTCTCGGCATACTTGATATCTCTATCTTGTTCAAGGCGCCTGCTTTTAATTTCATTCTAGGTACTTCTTTCCCAAGCTCGCGAAACATCGGCCCAAACGCCTGCTTGAACGTTGCAAGATTTTCAGCGCTAATGTAATCAAACTCTTGACCCAATAGTCTTTTTATAGTGTCTCGGACAAATTTTTCAATTTTATTAATTGTCCATATATTAGACAATTCTTCGTCTTTTTCTTTTAAAAATAATTTTATCTGCCTTGCGGCTTCGTCGATGGGAATATTTCCATCTACCGTTACGTCATACCGAACCACTCCACTTTGAACAAAAGTTGTTGTTTGGGTTTGAGTTTCTGCCTGTTGACGCAATACATTTATTGTTGGCTTCTTTGCCTTCTTCGTTTTGCTTTCAACGCTATATTGCTCTTCTTCGTACTCAAGATTAAAAAGCGGAAAAGCATATTTTACTCGACGCAGATCATATCCCCATGATATATGATTTTCTATTTCAAGTACTTCCTTATATAATTTTCCGATTGTATCTGTAAATCGCTCATGGTTATTAACCACCACTTTAACCGGAGGTATTAATCCGTTGGGGATACGTAATCCACGTCCAAGCACTTGAGAAATAAGTAGTTTTGATTCAAATGCTCTATTACTATGAGGCACAATCTGGAACACATTCTTCACATCCCACCCTTCCGTAAGCATGGCAACAGACACTATATATTCCACTGGACTATCTGCATCATCGACAGATTTTAGTGCAAGCAGATTTTCTTTTCTAACCTTTTCCGGGCTTGTAGTATCCGGCAAACCCAATATCGCAATTGCTCTATTCTTTTCTTGTGTATCGGAAGGTAATCCAGAAGTAACCCAAATGACACGCTTTTGTCTAAGGACAGTCCTTTGAATGGTCTTGGTGGCAGGGCGGAAGCGCGCACGGCACCACATTAAACTAAGGAGCTGTATGCAGCAGGTAGATTTTTCTCCTATTCGCGTTGTCTAAGGACAGTCCCTCGTATATTAGATAAAGGAACCGACACTGGAAATCATAAGGATAATGCGCTATCCTTAGAGCAAGGTCAAGGTTGAGGTTAACTAACACGTCCCAAGGGTATAATCCCTTTTCGTAAGAGAGTTACCAACCTTGGTAATTGCCATCCACTAATAAGCTTGATAGGAGATCTTCTGTAAGTCTCATGTGGAATCAGTACACAATTGTCTAAATTGTCTAGGGACAGTCCCTTGAATGGCTTTGGTGGCAAGGCAGAGGCGCGCTCAGTGCCGCGTTATTTATTACCAAATCTGGAGGGAGGTGAAGGGACCTGTATGTCAATAGGTAGAATTTTCTCCAATTCGTGGCTAAATTTTGCCACGCCTTTCCCTCGAGCATTAACTAATACTCGAATCGCGTCTCAATTTAGTTCAATATATTCCTCAGACATTATCAGACATTATCCGA
>JAHISN010000048.1 GCA_018818265.1 Patescibacteria group bacterium
CCTAATGGCCAGCAGGTCATTAGCGTTAAAACTTCTTCTCCAGTCGGCTCCAGATACTCCAAAGCTTTTTTGGAGACCACTTTGCCTTCGGAAACCACATATTCATAATGCGCTCCCTGATACACTACTTTGATACTGTCCCCATTAATTAGCTTGGGCAAGCTGTTAAAAACTCCTTTATAATCGCCGGTATCACCTCCGGGAATTTGCGAATGGCCAAATAGGAAAATGTTTCCCCCTTCTCCCGGAAAAGCGCCATCCACAGTAATATTGGCAAACTCCTTATGCTTAAAATGAGCCACTCCCTGCGTTACGCTCCACAAATACTCCGAAAGATTGCCGCCATCTACATTAGGAATGACAGGAACGTTAATGCTAATTTTAGGAATGAGCAAAGAAAAATCATCGGAAACCGGAATCTGTTCGGGCTGAGATAGATCAACGCCATCCTTAACACTCAGGGCCTCTGCAACCTGTTCGTAACGTTCGTAAACAGTCGAGGGCTGAGTAAGCCAGAAAGTAAAAAGGGTAAAAAGCAACAAGAAAACAAAGACCGACAAGGAAGCTATTATTAACTTAGATTTTTTCTGTGTAATGAATATAGTTGTATAAATAACTGAACTGCGACAACGCGCAATAAATTGCGCTACTACAACCATTCAGTCATTTGACTATCCAGCCATTTCCACTTAACAAGACACCCTGGGGTCGTTTGCCGTTCTTGTCAATCCGGGACTTTCGGCTCAACGATTATCCAAAACCAACACAATCTCCCCTCTTATTTTATCTCTTTTTGAGAAATCTTGAATTGCTTCCCCTATTGTGCTGCGGAAAACACTTTCATAAAGCTTAGTCATCTCCTGGCAGATAGCTACGGGAATATCGCCGAGAACTTCTTTAATATCACCCAATGACCTTACTAACCTCCTGGGAGATTCATAGGCAATAATCGTCGTCCTTGGCAGGTCTGACAGAAACTTGCGGCGTTGAAATGACTTTCTTGGTAAAAAGCCAGCGAAATAAAATCTGTCCGGCGGCAGACCGGAAAGGAGAACCGCCGGTAAGACAGCGTTGGCGCCAGGCAGGACCGTCAACCCAACATCTGGGTTCGTCTCGGCCAATTTAATAACTTCCCGAACTAACTTGTAACCCGGATCAGAAATTAGCGGCGTACCAGCATTACTGACCAAACCGATATCTTTTCCCTCTTTTAGCAAAGCCACTACCTGGGGAATGCGTTTCCCTCGATTAAAATCGGTATAAGCTAATAGTTTTGGTTTGGGACCGACCTGATACTCACGATATTTCTCAAGAAGTTTGCCCGTATGCCGCGTATCTTCGCACAAAAGCACATCAACACTCCAAAGTGCTTTTGCGGCACGGAAAGTAATGTCACCGAGATTACCGATGGGAGTGGAAATGAGGTAGAAAGTGGACACGAAGCTATTATAACCCCGTTCCGCTTTTTAAGCTACAGAGGGCAAGAAGCAGACAGGCAGACAGCCAGTCGGCAACACAACAATAGTAAGTGAGCGAGAGAGCGATTAAACAATCCAGCTGACAGAATGTTCTAATCCACAAATATTTGCCCCGTCAAACGGGCTTCGATGCTCGAAACATAACACGTTAAGGCCTGCCTCGCCAGCAGGCGGACGGACGGGGCTTTCTGCGAAGGAGGGTAAGCAACGGGAACCCAGGAGAACTTAAGAAAGCCCAAGAGAAATAAAGGAGGATTTTAGGAACAGGAGAAGGCTTAAGAGAGATTAGGAGAAAATAGAATCCCAGACTTACATTACCGCACAAATAGCTTCCGCAGGGCGGCAGGCGAGAGAAAAACGAGCAGGTTCTGCAGGTAAAAGGCAATGGCGTCAGCGAAGGGAATACCGGTAGCGGGAAGACCTGCCCCCGGTACTACAGAAGTTTGGTCAGTATTAGTCGATTCATTACCTCCGCTATCTACCGCGCGCAAGGTGTAGTAGTAAGTTGCCCCATTAACAAGGCCCGAATCGATGTAGGCCGTTTGCGTGGCGCTGTCTGTGGAAGTTACTAAATTTCCTAAGGAACCGGAAGTAGTACTGCGGTAAATGTTGACGTGGTCAAAGTCAGCATTAGTAGGATTAGTCCAACTCAAAGCAACCTCTCCATCCCCCGCCGTAGCTACTGCAGCCGTTGGCGCACTGGGCGGGGTCGTATCCGCACTACCAGTGGTAATAGCAAATTCAGTAAAGTGATCCACGGTAAATATCATCTCCTTATTATCCGTATCCACAGTAAAGCTGGTAATCCCCTGCCATAAGGAGGCAGTTGCATCAAAATAGGAAACACGAATCTGGTCTTCGGTAATCCCCAATTCACTGAGCATCCCCACCGTGTAAGGCAAGGTTATCGTTACATCCTGACTAAAAGTGGAAGTGATTGGCGTTCCCGAAGCCAGCGCCTCCAAATCATAACCGAAGGCCAAAGGTCGCGCATTCTGTTGTTGAACCAACTGTTCCGTGGGCGTAGCAATAACCGTCACCGTACCCTCTTGAGCTAAAGCCCCCGCCGGAATACTGATTGTAGCCCCATTCTCCAATATAATCACCGTAGAGGCATTAGCATTAAAAGTTCGGGTTAGCGCCGGAGGTATAGTATAGTCAGCCTCACTAAGGGTTAAATCCTGACTGGCCGAAGACGCATCTAAAGCAATAACATACTCATTACTGCGATAAAAAGAACCACCCGCGGCTTTATAATCCGCTCCAATATGCCAGGTATCTCCCTTAGTCACATTAAGACTAAAATCTCCGGAGAAAGTCATTGTTTCCGAGTGAGCGCCCTCGTCCGACCACGCCCAAACAAAAGCCTGCGTCTTGCTACCGTCCAGATAAACCGAGCCGGTGATTACCGCATCCGAAGCCTTATACCGCAGGATAACACTCTTAGTTTCACCGCTGGCAACGGTCACTCTTTGAACATCCGGGTTCATATAACCTATTGAGCCAGGTGCACCAGAACCAACCCCGTAGGTGCCAGCCGGGACATCAAGTGTCAGTCTTCCATCAGAACTGACTAAATCACCAGTATGAATACCCCCCTTCTCAAACTCAACATCGCCGCCTTCCTGGCCAGCATTACTATCAGCGAAAGCAAAAACCCCATCCATAACATTGCCACTTGGATCCTGCACCGTTACCTGAACCGCCGCATCGGTAACAAGAAGCATAAAATTCTTAGTGGCTGTTTCACCCGAAGCCACTGTGGTTTTAACATCATCCGGCGGCCTCATCATATAACCGGAATTGGGCGGCACGAATACACCCAGGAACCAAGCGGTGCCGCCAACAACATTTAGCGTGTACTGGCCAGTATCTTTATCTATGAAGGCATTCTTCATCCCACCCGAGGGGGAATGCCCAAAAACCTCAATCTGCAAACCAGTGATGGCGTTGCCATCTTCATCCCGCACCGTGCCAACAATTTGTGCGTCATTCTTCTTTACGGTGATATCAACCGATGCTGTTTCTCCGCTGGCTAAAGTGACCGTTTGGCTCCCGGCAGGTGAGTATTCTGACCCCGGAGGCATGTGGGTCGTTACCGTCCAGGTGCCAGCCGGAACATTAATAGTAAAGGTGCCATTTTGCACTTCCCCGCCCGGGCCGGGCATTGGCATATCCCCGGTACCCTCCATCGCCTCAGCCCAGCCGAAGAGGCTCGCCATCACATTGCCATCGCTATCTTTAACGAAACCAGTAATAGCCGCGTCTGCCTTGGTCACACTAAAGTCAATCCCGGCCTTGGTCTCATCAGCAGATATGGTCACCTGGCTCGGCGGCCCACCCATATAAACATAACCTGCCCCACCCCGCGGCATTACTTCCCATGTTCCGGGAGAAACCATTAAATCATATGTCCCGTCCGCACCGGTAGTCGCTTGAGCCCAGCCGCTACCATCCCGGCACCAGGCTTCCATTTCCACCCCCGCAATCGGCCCCGAACCGGTCACCGTCCCCTTGATATGTTCATTCTTCTTAACCAGCATTATCGTTCCCAAGTCTTTATCCTCGTTTTCGTTGAGTGTAAACGCCCCCGTCTCGGGCGCGGCATAAGACTGATCGTCCAAATGCACCCCCAGCTTATACTTACCCGCCGGCAAATTTACCGAAAAAACACCATTGTCATTAATCCCCGTCCCTCCACCGCCGCCCTCGGAAGTGCGCACGTCAATTCCTCCCTGACTCACTGCCGTACCATCAGGATAAACAACCTTACCCGTAACTGAGGCAGTGGCTTTAATCACCGTAAAGCTAGCGGTAGCAGTTTCCGTAGTCTCATTATCGGCAAAAGAAACCGAAGAGGGAGGGTTAAGGTATGCCCAATCGGCCTCCAGTTGATTCCCCTCCTGATCGCGACGCACATTCAACATCAACTCCCAATCCCCCCCGGTTAACCCTAGCTCATAAGCGCCGCTATTACCAAGGAAAGTTGACTGCCAGCTGCGACCGCCTTTAAGATTAGCCCCAACCTCTACATTACTAGGAATAGTGCCATCAGCAAACTTAACCGTACCGGAAACAGTTTTGCTAGGAGCGCGAACCACGATATTGCCGATATTCTGAATACCACCAGTCACCGTCACCATCGGCGCTTCCGCCGGGGGCACAAATCCAGAATCGGGGTTCAGGCGAACATCCAGAATATAATCGCCAGCCTCGGGATCAGTGAAACTAAAACCACCATCCTCGCCAGTTCCAGTATTATAAGAAGTGGAGTAATTCTCGGTGTGCAGTTCCACCCCAGCGAACGACACTCCGTTACCATCGGGATCTTTTACCCGACCACTGACAATATTCCCAACGCAGAAAGAATTAGCCACTCCGGCGCGGTCGGACCAGCCACCAAAACCTCCGGAGTTATCCAGTTTTCCAATCTCCAATTCCAGGTTATGACAACCGCTAACCGAAGGATTCGTAACCCCATTAAAAGTTAGACTGATATCATCCCCAGCAGAAAGCTCATTGGTATATTTAACAGAAACAGAGTTTTGCTGTGACTCCGGCCCCGGCGGCACTAGTCCCGCCCCAGTAATCCCAGAAACGGTTCCTAGTATCGCGCTACTTAAGTTAACCTCGGAAGATGCGGAAGGCTCGCCACTATTAAAGTGAGTTATTAGACTAAAAACACCAGCCTCACCCGCACCCAAGGGATTATCATTAGCCAGAGTAAATTCAAATGTATAACTGGTGGAAATAGACTTTGTCGTTGCGGCAGGAGTAACCACAACACTGTCTCCGAGTAAAACCGCATGAGAAACAGCAACTGAAGAAAGAACTAAAAGTAAAGTTAAAACCGAAAAAAAGATTTTGTTTTTAGCTTTAGGCATGGACAGTACTCAACGATAATAAAAATGTAACATTGCTTGTCAAGAGATGTCAAGGGGAAAGCCAGCAAATAACTTTCAGGGAAGTTTAACAAGACAGAAAGCACCCCACAAACCCACAGCTACTGCAACCCCCAATACCAGTTGCCAAAAAGAATGCTTTTTATTAATCCAGCGTGACCAACAAACCAAAAGGACTAAAGGAAACAACCACCAAAAACGCCAATCGCAAACCTGATTAAGCAATAAATAAAGTGCTGTGTTTAGAGCCGCATGAACGCTAACCTTATAAAAGAAGGTTATTAGCCAAATGACGAGAAGCAGTGCATAGAAATATTGAAACAATGGATAATCTACAAACGTAGGCACATTTAGTACAAAGAATATAAGAATTGTCCAACCGGCAACTGCGACCGCGTAGGGAACTGGGCGATCCCGTCGGTCAGTAGCATTAATATCTCTAATCCAACCGCGGCGCAAAGCGTAAGCAAAATAGGCTACGGGGATACCCCACCCGAAAAATAAAAACACTGCCGCATAAGATAAGAAGCTACTCCGCCCCACCCCGGCCCGATTAAGCAGAAGAAAGATAATTACCGGAATTTCGGTAGGAGGACCAGTGAGGTGGGAGAAAATCTTAGCAAAAGTGTGGATATTCTTTCTTTCGGACATGAAAATACATAATTTGCTTAACCCAAAATTCAAAATTAATTGATCTCTAGAGTAAATTTTAAATTCAGCCCAGAAAAACAAAACACGATAACGCCAAGTCGGAAACCCCTAGTCAATTATAGTAACCGGTGTTCCAATCTCCGCCCAATTAAATAACTTTCGCATATTCTCGTCATACGCCATCACACAACCATAGGTAACATCTCTCTCTCCGATATCATTTTCCCAATAGCGGTTACCTGTGCTATCCCAAGGAATGCCGTGCAGACCATTCTCACTGGAACCAGCAAAATATATTCCCATCCAGTAAGGCATCCAAATTTGATAGTATCCCCAAACTTTTTCTATTTTATCTAGAATTTCAAACTGACCGTTACGAGTACTCCTGCCGCCACGGCCAAGAGAAACAGCCATCTCGTAAACCAAATGTTCATCCTCAAACATCAACAGTTTACGGTTACCTTTGGAAACAATCACGCTCTTAACCGCCCCTTCCATCTGTATCCTACGCTGTTTAATACGCTCCGCCAATTCTACCATTACTTCTCTCAAAATCTTTAACTGCTCAAGACCAGTATCTTCATTCCCTTGAACCTGTTCATACAGGACAGACAAATCATTAGTTTCCGCAAGGACTTCCGCGGCTTCCACCAAATTATTTTCGATCTGCCCGCTAAGACGCTCTATCTCCCGCGGGACAATCTCATTCTGATGCTCTAAAATTTCACTAACACTCAGCTTTGCCTGAATCAGATATTTTTTTGCTTTAACATAATCTTTTTGCCGCACGGCAGCACGGTATTGCCTAAAGAAAAAGTCTGCCTGCGCTGTGGAAATACCCGGCAGATGGAAATCAATTTGCGAGTAACTTAGGTCCAATTGTTCTCTCTGCCATTGCAATTTTCTTGTTTGAGCCACATGGACATCAAACTGTGCTAATTCCTCTCGACTCACAGCAATCGCCTCGGTGACGGAAAGAGAAAAATTGAGAGTAATGGTGCCAAGAATCAACAAGGGAACTAAAATAAGAATTATTAATTTGGTATGCACTTTTATTGCAAACAGCGACATTATTAATAGTCAATCAGCTTTTAGCTTCGCGCTACTCTCTCGTCTCGATTAATGTTTCGAGGGGTAAAAGCTCATACAGCTCGGTAATAACTCTATTATCATGCCTAATACACCCATGGGAGGCCGGATGACCCAAGAGCTCCGGTTCGTTAGTGCCGTGGAGACCAATAGCAGTCGTTACAAAACTGCTGCCGTTCCATTTGGCCAATCTTAAAAAATACGGACCATAGACACCACCAGCGCTTTCCTTAGAAATGAGCTTCCATAAGCCAAGGGGCGTATGATAAGGGATCTCAAACCGCGTCGCCGAACCAGTGGAAACAACATTCTCCTTAATCAATCTATCGTCTTCATATATATACTCGCGATTATCAGAAATATCCACCTCCACTCGATAAGAAGAATCAGAGGCCGCAAGGACGGAAGGAATAGTGCTGTTGATACCAACTTGAACCAGAGAAGTTTGCTGGGGAAGAGAACGAAAACAATCATACACCCCTGCCGAGATAGCAGGAAGGGAAGGGGATACGGGAAACAGCAAGAAACGTAAAATAGAGAGTGCCAGGGAAAATATTAGTGATGACATGATATTTAAGTGTATTTATCCGCCACGCATGCCGCCCCATAAGCTTCGGGTTTCGTTTTGACCTCAAACCCTTGCCCACGAACCATACCAACAACCTCGTTTATCATCTCTCGTGTCTCCCCCACCCTGCCAATGTCCACATGAATTTCCAGGGCATAATCGGAAATATCGTTTGGGCAGAAAGCTTTAATAAACTTTTCCGCCAACTCCAAGGACATCAAGGCCTCTTCATAAATCCGCTGATACAAAACATATCTCTTATTTTGAACCAATCTTTGCCAAAAGTAAACTCCCCCTGAGCCAACACGATGAACTACGATAGCCTTAACGAAATCATAGCGCTTAGAATTTTTTAGCTGTGAATCGGTGCCAATAACAATGCGATACTTTTTCTCGGGATTAACATTAATATAGTTAATAATTTTTTCCAGGACTCCATGAAAATTTAACCGACCATAGGTTGGTGAATTGAAATACTCCATAGGTGGATTGTAGCATGCAGGAGGCAGCTACGCCGCCTATTCTTCTCCACGCAATAATCTTCGATAAATTTCCAGGTACCTTTCCCCTACCACTTCCCAATCATATTTCTTCACATCCGACAAGCTCCATTTCGACATCCGCTGGTAAAATACTTTATCTTCAATTAAGCGGGATAACACCTTGGCAAGGGCATCAACATCTCTATTCTTAACCAACAGCTCACTGCCCTCGCCAACGAGCACACTGCGGTAACCAGCGTTATCAAAAGCCACCACCGGCAAACCAGCGGCCATTCCCTCCAGCAACACTATGCCGAAGCACTCACCGTGCGTTGCTGGCGAGCAAAAAACATCACTTCCCCTGTATATAGAAGGTAGCTCCTCGTCAGAAACGAAACCCAAAAAATTGACATTTCTAATACCCTCATCCCGGACAAAAAGTTCCGCCGACTTGCGTAAAGGCCCCTCGCCCACTACAGTTAACGACACCTTAGGCAATCCACCCTGAACCTTTTTAAGAGCCTTAAGAAGGTAAAAAATGCCCTTGCGTTCATCCAAGCGCCCTACATATAGAATTTGAAACATATCCCCACCAAATATTCTCTTAGGAACTACCGCGAAAAGCCTTTTCGCTCCAATCCCCGGCGGAATAATTTCACATTCACGAGGGCAAATTCTGCAAGCGAACTCCCGCGCCGCGAAAGAGTCAGCAACGCAAACATCAACTTTTCCTATATAGTGGCGAGCCAAAGGAAAAGCCAAGCGGTAAATAAAAGGCATTCTCACAGCCTCGTAATAATTATGAAAGGTAGCCACGCTGGGTAAATTACTTGCACTTAGGAAACTAGCGCCCAAAGGGCCAAAAAATGCCTGTAGATGCAAAATGTCCACTCGCTCCCTCTTTAAGAATTGCCGAACTTTACCACGACCCACCCACCCCAAATATGTATCCACCCGCGTATCATTACCAGACAAGCGGCACGACAAACCTAGTCGGCGGACGTTATAGCCCCGACGCTCCGATTCGCCTACCTTGCCACTGGTAAATACCACCGCCTCGTGACCGGAATGAACAATATAGTTATACAGACCCTTGACAAAGCGCTGCACTCCTCCGGGAAAGTCAATGTTTGTATCTAGGACATAGGCAATGGTCATTAAGAATTAGCTTTCAGCTTATAGCTGTTAGCTTGTTAGGTTAATCATTGTTCGAAAAAATTTCATAACCGCATAGTTGCATAGTTGGGTCGCCTAATGGATCAACTGCAGACCATCCAGCTATGTAGCCATTTCTCTTTATTTAAACATACCGTTCTCTCTCCTGTACGTGAATCAAAAAACACATCTCTTGCGAAACATAAACAATCATGCTACCTTATTATATATGAGTAGCATAATGCACCGTGAATGGATCAGATTTTTTGTGTCGCTCGTCATCCTCGCTGGTATTTCAGCTGCAATCTTTGGCTTGGGAACTTCATCTACCGGTAAAGTCCTAGCGCAAACTTATCCCAGCTCCACTCCCTCTTCTGGGTTTTTTGAAGGGTTGCCAAATGCCGCACGCGGCTTCTTCGAAGACTTACAACAACAATTTGACAGCTGGTTTTACGGCGGACCTATGGAACATCAGGGAGGCGGCGAACTCTACCACCCCGCCGAGGCTATGGTCACACCGCCAACGGGAGTCACTCCCACCCCCGGACCGTATCTAAACCTGGGCGATATGATCCAGCTTGATGCCAGCATCAGCTCCAACTGCATACGCGACAAGGCTCCCGACGAACTACATGAAGCAACTAACAATAGAGATGAAAATTGCGACTGGACCATTCCCGAAGCAGTCGAAAATGAATTTGTAAGTGATGTAAGTGAATGTGACGGCCACTGGCAAACCCTTCCCATCACCTGCCTCACAAATTATGCCGATAATCAGGGCTACGTGCAAAGCAACCCCGGCGGCTGTATGGGCACCAGCCAGCTCTCGGTTTGCGCCATCAAAGTTTATGACCCTGACCCAGGAGGAAGTGGCAATAAGTACTATCACCTACACTGGAAATTGGAATTTCAAAATGACATAATTAACCCCCACCAATCCGGAGAAAGGGCCGGCGATTACCTGCTCGGGAGAGGGCGTATTGCCGAAACACATCTCTTTGGACTGCATCGAGACCATACCGGGGACCTAACCGACATATCAGGCTGGCAAGAATCTCCTGAATACTTCTGGCCGCGGCCAGAAAGGTCGCTGGGATCTGGAGACTACGCTTGGTGTACTTGGCAAACCGGAATGCCCTCCGGCGCGGTAGCGGCAATTCCTGGCGTTACCTTAACGGAATCTGATTGCGGCTGTGGCGGAGGCAGCCTGTGCAATCTTTTCCCCCACGAATTTGCCGAAAGCGAAAACGGCGAAGGGCTGATTGCCTTCCAAAGCAAAGGCTCCTGCGATGGTGGCGAGGGAGGATGTTACTGGGATGATTATTTTGGACGAACAGATGTCCCTAGCGAATACACAGTCATTAATATCGCCAATCTCGCCAGTGCGATAGACCAAACAGCATATAACGAGGCGCCTGATGCGGGAAACGACTTCGAAAGTGCTATCCCTTGTGATTTCCCGGAAATGACCGACTACAGCTGTCAGGGCTGTGATGACACCCAGCCTGACGGCCTTGATGATTTCCTCGGCATCTGTGTGTTCCTGCCCGGGCAGGGTGAATGCCCGAGCATATACAATACTCCGAATAATACCTTTGGAGAATGTCCCACAACTGGTTGTGATCATGCCCCAACAGATTTATGCTGGGGGCTATATGATCCAGCACTCGGACAATACGCTCCCGTCAGCGACCCGGGCGCTACCGGCCCGTGTGCCGGAGTAAATCCTTGGGCCGCCGCGGAACTGGCGCAGGGCGGGGCATGGGAATGTCGTTATCAAGTTCCCGCTGTTAATCTCAGAAAATATATTGGCGAAGAATGCAACCAAATTGAGTCACTGCCGCGGCATTACCGTTACTGCAGTTCCACCTACGCCCCGGTAACTATTCCCGAAGGGATTAGTCTGGACTACCTTGCCTATGTCCGCAAACTGAATGGCTGCAACGCTCACTTTTACGGAGAACAAATCCTTGAAACCGGCCCACAAAGCGGAATTGCCCCACCTGATTCTCCCCCCCTGCACGAAAACTACTGCCAGAATGTTGGGTCTGATGTGCGACTAGATAGCGGCGAAATGGTAAACACCGGCGACATTTGCAACTCTACCGATGGCATGCGCTGCGTAGATCTCAATAGCACTTCCAATGTCTGCCGAAAAGCTATTAGTGTTGAAACCTTTGAAACCAGCTATCGCACCACCGAAGCTCCTCCAGGCGATGCCTTTACTGCCAACTGCCTTAAACGTGTTGGGCCGGGTGAAACTATAAACTGCGTAGATCATAACTGTTCGCTTACAAATCTTTATTGCCCCTGCCCGCCTGCAGACGATGGGACTGGCAACTTGGTTTGCGATGACATGAGCTCCCCTGGGACTGACTGCAGTGGTGATGGGATAGATGATTGCTGTTGCGACTGCGAAGACAGCGACCCTGTGGATGGCTGTACCGGAGTTACCGAGAATGCCTGCCATTACCCCGACACGGGGACCACCTGCAGTTCCACATGGATCTCAGATCCCTGCGCTACCCCCCTATGTGCTGATGCCGAAGAATGCTGTAGAGTAAAAAGCCATTGCCTTGGGCCGCAACCCCCGCGAGGCATAGACAACCAATTCGATAGCGGGATTAACTCAGCCCGCAATTGTGCGGTTTATGAGTACACTAGGCGAGAAAATATCTACACTGTTATTTACGACAGCAATGCCATCAACATGAGCCTTAGCGTTAAAAATCTCAGCCAGCATCCTGTTCCTGCCCGACCATTCAACTTGGAACTTCTGGAACAATGGCTAGCCGACCAAGGGCTGACTCTTCCCCTAGAACCGAGCCAATATGACCCTCAAAATCCTCCAGACGGCAACGATCCTCTAAGTTTAATTACCATTGAAACACAACTTCCTGATTTTGTAGACTTAAATAATTACAGGATCATCTACAGCGACAGAACACCTACTAATCCCGATAAAACACCCCTCCTGCTGGTAGCCCAACTGCCCCCTAATCACAGCCATGGCGGCCGCATTGAACTAACTTTCTCTCCTCTGCCTGCCGCTAATGACCTAGAAAATGGCAACTCGCAATTCTCCATCTCCTTAACTATTATTCCATCTCAAGTTGATGCCAACGGCGACGATCTCCCAAACAACGGTTCTTTTAGAGATTACACACTCTCGGACAGAAGTGAATTAGACCACTTTATTAACTCCTTGCCTAGCGACGATCGTTTAGCAAATTTAGAGTTTAATGCTAAATGGGCAAACACCCGGTCGGTAGAACTACTCTCATTCTGGACAGGCCAGGGCGTTTTGGGAACAGCTTCCCCCTGTGCTTATGGCGGAACCCCTTGCTTTACAGATGCCGAAGCTCTCCCCTACGGCTGGCCCAACCTGGGAGTCATCACCCAAGACTGGGGCGGAATTGAAGGGGCGGAAACATTTACTGGCGAAACGATTGTCAATCCCCTGGCCGATATTTACGGGCCTCGCTACGAGACGCAAGGAATGTCTGGAGTATATCGACTCTGTGACGGACAATGGATTAATGCCGGAATTGATATTGCTCCCTCGGGCGAAGCAACATGGAGCCCCAGCATCTTTTCTACCCATGCCGGTTATATAACTCACGCCGGCCCTCACCCCAGCTACCCCGGCCGGGGCGAATATGTAGAAATTCAAAGTACAATAGATGACGATTGCCACCCAAATTTCTTAACCCGCTACGGCAACCTAGCAAAAGGCTCCATCCGCGTGCAAAGGGGAGAATATGTCCCACGGCATAAACTACTCGGCCTAATGGGTGACAGCGGTACCCCGGGTTATGTTCATGTTCATTATACTGTCAACAGCGAACAACCTAATAAAGAACTTTCAGACACCGACATACCCGACAACAATGTTGGTGAAGACATGATCACCTGCGATGTAGATCCCTATATTGATCCGCCAACAAGCGATTACCTCAAGCTGGAAGGCTTGCGAGACATTGAACCGGATGACTTACACGATATCAGCGGCGATAGTTGTACTAACCCTTACCAGTGTTACGAGCCAAATCTGTGTCATCCAGACCCGAATGCCTCGCCGAGCGATGTTTGCCATTTCTGTACCATCCGCAGAGCGGGAGATGAAGTAAAAAGCTGTTATTATGCCAACCCGTAGGTTGGCGAATTTTCAAGCATCAAGCACCAAATAACAAACAATTTCGAATGACCAAAACACAAAATTCAAAACAATACGACTTAGAAGATAGAACTTATAAATTTGCGAAAAATTGTAGAGATTTTATCAAACAGCTACCCAAAGGCATCGCTCATTTCGAGTACACAAAACAACTCATAAGATCATCCGGTTCGCAAGCGGCAAATTACATTGAAGCTAACGAGGCATTAAGTAAAAAAGACTTCGTGCATCGAATAAAAATCTGTCGGAAAGAGGCCAAGGAAAGCCGCTTGTGGCTTAAACTTTGTGAAATTAGTAACAAACAACAATCAGTTGAAAAACAGCAAAATCTCATTCAGGAAGCAACAGAACTAACAAAGATTTTTAATGCAATTATTGCGAAAAGTAAATAAACTTAATTACCAAATTACAAATCTCAAATAACAAACAATTACGAAATTCAAATTTTCAATGATCCAAAAATGTAATTAATACATTTACACTGCAATAACAAAGCAAATGTTTGTTTAGAATTTTGGACATTGGGATTTTGGATTTGTTTGAAATTTGGTGCTTGAGATTTGGTCATTTACCGAGCATTTGCGAAAGATGTCATTAACTTTTAAAAACCACACAACAAAATATATTCTCATCGGACTAGCACTGCTAGCCGCACTAGGAATTCTCTATTTTTATCGCCAGAACTCAACCCAAGCACCCCAGATTCCATATACTTCGCCATTCACTCACCTGAATTATCTGACAGCGATATTAGACAGCAAAGAAATCCAAATTTCCTCTGGCAAAAAACTCGCCCAGCGGGCCAATATTTATAACGCCGCTCCCCTATTGCCGCCGCTGCTTACTGAAGAAGACGGCATTAACCAATTGAAAGAGGCCCTTGAAATACAAGAAACTGACCAGCAGATGGCTCCGACAGAAGAAATATTTTGGTATAACAACAACCGCTATCTAAGCTTCAATCAAAAAGACAATAGCCTAACCTTTACGCTTAACATCCGCTCCCAAGCAAACCTTCCGCAAGAAGGCCAATGCTTGTCCAGCGACGACGCTAAACAGTATGCCATTTCGTTTTTTAGCACTCATAAACTACTCACAGGGCAAAACGGAACAGGAGAAGAGTACCAAGTCAGCTACGAGGAGTTAACTCCTGTCGGACTCCTCCCCGTCACTGACATAGCCAACTGCCAAATAGTTAAAGCCACCTACTACCCGCAATTAGATGGCCACACCATTATTAACTCACAAGGCGAGCGCTATATAAGGGTAATGAAAATCGGCGGGGAAAATCAGACAGCGGGATTCTTTGTGTATAACACCCAGTTTGCAGAAAATCGCGCCAATGCCCCGCTTAAAAATCTAGCAGAGATTAAACTGGCCTTGCAAGAAAACAAAGCTGTTTACTTAAATACCTGCTCAAACGAACAAAGCAGTGCTACAATTAATCTAGCGGCTCCCGAGCTGGTATATTTTGTTAATCACAAGCTCAAAACCGCCCACCCGGTGTTCAAACTAACCCGCCAGGTCACTGACTTATGTGAAGAAATTGTTTTGGTAAGGGGATTAGAGGAAGGGTGGTATGAATAAAGTGAAAAGTTAGAAGTTAGAAGTTAAAAGTCAGGAGTTTAGAATCAAATATAATGATTGGGTAACTGGGGGATTAGGATGGGAATTAAGTGGGTAGCTAGGCGGTACGCCCCTAGCGGGGAAGCTATTAAAGTCTAAAATGCAAAATTCATATTTAAAACCAAAAAATTCGTCAGTGCTAGCAACATTAATCGTATGCATAGCCGTCTTGATTATTCCGCTAGTATTCTTCTTTTTACAAAATGATATTGCCCTTGCTGCCATACCTTCAGCCAACAAGCGCGGTATTAACCTAGCCGGGAGGTGGGAAGTTGCTCAAGCAGTACCATATGTTGGCCAAGGGGGCTGGATAATGCTTCTTGGTACCAACGGTCAGATCGGGGACTTACAGGAACAGCTTGATAGAGCTCCTGAAGCCAACTTCATCTGGCGGCCATGGAAAAATGGAGAAGTTTTTACAGAAGAAGATGCCATCGCAGTAACTGCCAGCTTAGGGTGCATTTGCTCCAGATATAATCCACCACGAAAAATATATCTTATGCCCTGGAATGAGCCAAACCTCCCGCGAGAATGCAAAACGGGAGGTAGTACAACAATCTGCGCTTTGGAAGACTTCGGTGGAACCAGCGGATGTAAAGAGAGCACAGAAGAAGAACTCAACACCGATTGCGTTCCATTAGTTCGTGAATACATTACCTATCTCAAGGACCACCTGCAATCTGCTGGTTTATGGAATGGGCCCAATATGGCAAGCAACTGCGTGGAAATCTTGACACCAATGATTAACCCCTCTGCCCCAAACTCAAACGCATTTTACTCTGAGCTGGGCGTAGGCGGTTTCTACGACGATTTTTCTGGAATTGCTATTGCCCCGTATGACTTTGAGCGCAATGTTGGGCCTCTGGGCCGCTGTGACGGCGGGGCCGGAGATCCCTTTTGCGCGGTGGGATATGACACCTTCTTAACTTACAATGGTATTCCTTTTGGCCCCAACCAGCCCGTCTTCGCTGTCGAAGTCGGCGTTGTGGACGAAGATGCCGCTCACCCGGAAGTCCCGGACTACCCCATTTTTGAACCGGCGCAAATGAACACCATGATGAGAGCGGCCTGGTCAATCGGCGACTTAGTTCTAAATCGAACATGGGGCGCAGATACTAGCTTTGCCATGTTCTCTCCCCTCTCGTACAACCCCGAAAATCACGACTCGGATTGGATCTGGAACAGCGACACCCTCAACCTGTATGTTAACGAAATTGACCGGGCAGGCACAGTGTTGACCGGAGGCATTGACCTAAGTGCCTACAACTCATGGCTTGCACAACAATCTCTTCAAGACTGTTCTCCCGGCAGGTGTGCCTTTGCCCCAGACAGCTTTTGCGGCCCGCAAGGCTCCGTTAGTCCAGAGTCCTTCTACTACCCCACAATTGAAAAGGAATTTTGCGAAGGAAATGTTTCGCCTTTAATCGGCGGGAAATACTTACCCCCAGTAGAAGATCCCGACTGTCCGGGCGTAGAGGTTAACCCCTTTTTCAACCATAATTATTTTGGGCCCCTAGTTATAACCCACAGCGGTATCCACGAACCCCCGACTACGCCTTCTGGCGCCTGCCTGACCTTGCAAAAAATCAGCACCCCTTCCTGTATCGATTCTAATAATGCCGATGTAGGAGACACAGTAACTGTCACCTACCAGATCACGGCTCTAAACTCTTGCAACCGCGACATAGAAATTATCAGCATCTCCGACCCTGACTCGCCGAGCCCCCTAACATGCGGATCAGGAACACCGCCTGTATTAGCTAGTGGATCTTCCTGCACCAACACCTATACCCGCGACATCATCTATCAAGGGGACTATACCACCACCCAAAATACAGTCACGTTAAATATCAACGACCCATTACTGCCAAGTACTCTAACCTCAACCGCACACATAATCCACGCGCCTTATAGCCCGCCAGCCTCGGAAACACTATCATGTAACGAACTCTATCAATGTCCGATCAATGTGAATAACGGAAGCTTCTTAACCGGCCACGGCTCTGATATTTTCTATGGTGTTCATCACGGCTGGGACTTTGTTGCTCCAGCCGGCACGCCCATCTATGCGGCGCATGGAGGTACCGTAACTCTAGCAGGCTGGAATGGGGGCTATGGCTATACTATACGTATTGCCGGTTTCGATGGACGAATGTATGTTTATGGCCATATGCACCCGGACAGCCTGCATTCTCTGGGAACAGTAACAACGGGCGAACAAATCGGAAACGTAGGCCCCGAATGCTTAAACTACACCACCGACATGGATCAATGCTGGAATGCAGGCGACAGCTGCTCACCACCGACTACATGTACCAACGGCGCCTCAACTGGCCCTCATCTCCATTTCGAAATCAGGGAATCGCCCTTTTGCTACAACCAGAGTTGTGTAAATTGCAGTTATGGCTGTCTAGCTAATGCTTGCGCCAGCGACAGTGACGACTGCACCATAAATCCTACCGCCATAGTTGGCTGCGGCCCGGGCGCCTCTACGCCCGGTGTCAGCGAAGGTGGGGACTGCGACGAAGCCGGCTCACCCACCATTGATGCTTTGTCAGGATTAGTTAACCCTTTCCTGCAAGACTACCAGCACGCCGTTTATACTATTTCTGGTCTTACCGGGCAAAACATTCCCTGGGAAGCCCTAGCCGGACTGCACTTCCTGGAAAGCAATTTTGCCGACATGGACAGCCAAACCCAGCATAATCCCTACCAAATATCTTTTGGCGGCACCAACGACCACTGGATCAGCTGTGCCTACGATGCAGAATACCCTTGGCTGGGACAAGACACCAGCCAAACCACTGCCAATTGCGACCCTGCCTCCAGTAATTATGCCGACAGCAAGTGCTCTGACAACGGGGATATCCCTTACCTGCCTTGCTACGATGGAGGACACGACGGAGATGATGGTTATTCCCCACCCGGGGATGAAGAGGCCGCCCTTGGGGCCGGACTATTTCTTTACGAATATAAAATGGTCGGCGGCTCCAACAGCGTGAGGACCGTCTGTTTACCAGCCAGCAGCAATCTCGACAGCATCCGCTGTCTCATGGCTGCCATATATGGCTATAACGGTATGCCCAATGAATGTGCCGGTCCCGCCTACGGAGACCCAGACACATGTTCCAACATTAACAACCTCTACTACGGTAACAGCGCCAGCGGCTCCACTCAATCTAACTATACCGTCAACAACTATGATTCCTGTCACTGTGGGATGAGTATCAATTCTGATCACGGAACGTGCAGCGGAACTTGGTCCATTTTCTATCGCAAAGGGGCCTTTACCGTTAGCCAAATTCTAGCCCAAGGCACAGTAAGCGGGGGAATATGGACCTGCAACGGAATCTGTGCCGACAATCTGCCCGTTATTCCGCAAACACCTGCAGATTGGTAGATCAACCATCCGCAGTTTGGTAATCGAAGGTGAATAAAAATGCTCAAAATTAAAACTTTCGCACAAAATAATAAAAAAGCCCTCCTAATCATCATCATCGGCATTGTTCTCTTGGCCGCTTCATTTGCTTATTATTATTACAAGAACAACACTCTAAGTGGAATCTACACTCGGCTTCCGGTAGTTAAAAATGTCTGCGGTTTGCAACTACCAGACAATTTGCAGGTCGAAGCTAGCAACGCCTTGGACACCCCAAAAAACCTGCCCCTTTACCAGGCGCTGGCTAACATTTCTCAACTGGAAGACTTTTCCATCCCACTCGCCAAGTTGGGTTTTTCCAAAGACAATCCCTCTCATTCACCTACCGGTGACTATGCTTGGTATGTTTGGAAAAACTACAGTTACATTGCCGAACTACACAAAGACCTCAATCACCTTCGCTACAATTCTTTCCTGGACGATGCAGATTACGCCGCTCGGGCAACCCAGATAAACCTCAGCTTCACTAACGAAACCGAAGTTATCAATCAAGCTTGGAGTTTTATTGAAAACAATAAGCTCAATACACTAGTTACTTTAGACAAGAACAGCGCCCAAGTCACCCCCTACCAGTTACACAACAATACATACACCCAGAGTCCCTCTTTTGGCGAAGGCGACATCTTTCATGTAGAATTTACCCAGTCCCTACAAGGCTATCCCCTCTTTTTAGGCCGCGCGGATCGGTGGCCAGTGGTGATCAGAGTTTTTAAAAATAGGGAGATCATTGGAGCTGAACTTATTCCAGTGAAATTTGCGGAAAAAGAAAGTGTGAAGCTAAAATCCGCACAAATCGCCGATAAGCAAATCGTGGGAGGGCAAGGAATCATCACCACCGACTACCTCCCCAACCGCAGGTCACAATGCCCCAAAGACATTACCCTAACCCAAAGCAAAATTGCGTATGTCTATAACCCCGACTATTCCGACACGGTTATCCCCAGCTATGCCTACATAGGAACCGGCAGTATTGACAATGCAGAAATAAAAGTAACCGGTATTATCGAAGCCGAAGAAACTAACGTCCCTCGTCAAGACAGGCTCGTACAAAAATTGCTGGGACTAACCCCCTACTCCCACGAGAGCTTTACCATTTTCTACAACAAGAACACCACCTCTTTTACTATCTCCACAGTAAATTTGTGGCAGTCGACCAAGCTAAGCAAAGAAAAAACTCTCGCGTGGTTTAAAAACAACGGCCTCAACCCCAATCTATCCATCTTCGTGTGGGAAGGTTTTTAGTCTGCCGCAACCCTTTGCAACCTTTTCAAATACTGCTACAATGATTGAATGAACACCCACACAATCCCACAACATGTCACCGGCTACCAAGGCAGAATTATGGGCAAGCTAAATGCCAAGCAATTTATCTTCATTGCTGTCGGGGGTGTAACTATCTTTATTGTAATGACTACCTTTCCCATTACTGGAATCACCATTGTTGGCGTGGCGTTAATTGCCTTTTTCTCTTTCATCTTCGCTCTGTTCAAAATCCAGGATCGCTTTATAGACGAATGGCTCGGCAACTTCATCTTTGCCCTGCAATCTACACCACAAAAGGTCTGGCTGAAACAACCCAAAATACCCGATATTTTATTACCGGGCTATAAACTAAAAACCTCTGAATCTAAACAATCTGGCATTCCCCCACAAAAGATGGAAAAATTTATCCGTTTCTGGCGGGAGGGTGCCGTCAGCAATCTAACAGAATATGAACACTCAAACCTCGAGAGAATTCAAAAACAACAATCCCAGCTCGATACCGAGCAAGCGGGAGGAAACCAGCCAGTGAATAATCCGGAGTTGCCCTTGACCGACCATGAACAGTAATCTTACTCAAACCACAACCAGCCAAGACCCACCTTACCGCCCACTAGCAGAGACAATCAGCCGCCCTAGCCTTCCTCGGTTTGATGGTCCTTACCGAACACACATCCCGCACATACAACGGGTTTCCAACCTGCGAATCAATCGCGCCTTAATAAGAGAAGATAGCCTGGAAAAGGGACCCCTTATCTCTCCAACTATCATCCATGGAGAACGTGTCTTTGAACCTTCCGATGATTTACAAAGACGACTCGGACAAATAAGAGAAGAGGAAATCAGGGCCACTTCGCAAAAAGACTTTTCCTATCAATTCCAAGGCGATCCTTCGGAAAGACCGGAGAGAAGGGAGGAGACATTAACCTCGGCGCGCTCCTCTTATAAACAGCAAATTAGTAAGCTTGAACAACGAGAAGGGGAATTGCAAAAAGCCGTTTTGGATCTCGCCGGGAAATTATCCCAGACTCAAAATCAATTAGCCACTGAGGGGGAGGGCCTGCAAACCAAAAAAGAGTTCCAACAAACAGCCAGCCAGCAAAAAGTACGTATTCAAGAACTAGAGGAAAAAGACCAATTATTACAAGCAAAAATAGAAGCCGCCCGTGAAGATTGGAGGCAAAAAAAAACCGAATTACAAACTGCTAAGGAAAATAGCGAAGTTCTGTCCGCTGACAAAATTAAAGATCTGGAGCGACAAATCAACGAACAGCAGGAACAACTCTCTTCTTTGGGCACAAAAAAAAATTCCCTCGCGCATAGAATTCATAAAGAAGAGGCCGAACTGAAACGTTTGCAGAACATCGTCTCCACACTTAGTTCCCAAAACAATGAAAAGGAAGAATTCATTCGTCAGCAACAACGACAGGTAGAAGAACTGCAAAGAGATAAAGAAAAAATCAGTCGTTTCGCTAATGAATTAGTTAAAAAACTTGCTAATGTGGAAAATTTACAGCGGATAGAAAGTATAATTACTGTAGCCAAAAATCCTCCGCAACAAAAGAAGTTTATACCTAAAATCATCAAGGCTGTCCCAAAGGCCCAGAATTTCCCCTCGCTTACCAACAAATCCAACATTATTAGTGGTATAGTTTATAATGCTGATAATCAGCCTATTAGCAATGCTCTCATCGTGATTAAAAACAACAAAGAACAACCCCAGCGCGCCCTACGCAGCAACCAATTAGGAGAATTTATCGTTACATCCTCCCTTCCCAACGGGACATACCGCATAGAAATTCAAAAAGAAAATATTAACTTTGATATAATCGAAATAGAACTCGCTGGGAAAGTTCTTGACCCTATTGAAATTAGACCCGCAGGTTAGGGGTTATTTGCCCGCCTGCCGTCGAGGCAGGAAATTTGCGGTTTGGTATTTAATCATAATGTTGTTCAATCCCTCACCTACACAACAATTCTTAGATATTCTAGATATTAGACATGACCTGCTTATTCTCAAAGGCCCCCGTTTCTGTATGGTGCTGGAAGCTTCCGCGCTAAACTTCGACCTGCTTTCCGAAAGAGAACAAGATGCTTCCATCTACGCCTACGCTAACTTTGTTAATTCTCTCGCCTACCCCATTCAGGTCGTAATCAAAACACGCCAAGTCAATATTGACAATTACTTAAAATTTCTGGAAGAACACGAGAAGATACAACCTTCCGAGGCCTTGCGTAGCCAAATGCGAGCTTACCTAAAATTTATCCGTCAATTAGTTATCGAGAATGTCATCCTGTATAAACGCTTTTTTGTGGTTGTTCCTTTTCAAACGACCACCATTTCACACAAAGATCCACTGGAAACCCTATTCAGCTTCTTGCCTTTTGTTAAGAAAAAACCGACTATAGAAACTGTCGATCCTGATATACTAAACCAAGCCAAGCAAAAATTTGAGGAGCGACAACAAGAAATTGCATGGCACTTTAGACGACTAGGGATCGAAATCAAGCGCCTGAATAATCAGGAATTGGTACAACTCTTCTTTGAAATCTATAACCCACAAACGGAAAAGGGGCAGGCCATTATCGAAGATCTTGAAGGTCATTTTACGCCGCTGGTAAAGCCAGCAGTGTCATAAAATTAAAAGTTAAAAATGAAACGTTAAAAGTTATACATTCAACTCCCATAACTCTTAATAAACATAACTTTGCAATGAGAAAACTTTTCACTTTCAACTTTGGACTTTTAACTTGAAATGGATTGGCTAAAAAAATTCAAACATACAAATCCACATGTTGAGCCACAACCCACCGAGACTGCGAGCGGGCCTTCCTCGACCACGGGCGGGTATGCCACAACCGCGGGCGATCCTGCTGGGCAAGTAAGCACGCCTGCCTCGACCGCGAACACACCTGCCGAGACCGCGGGCGGGCCTGCCTCGCCCGCGGGCGGGCAAATAACCGCGCGCCCGCAAGGGACAAGTACAACACAAATGCAACAACCACCGATAACTACAGGAACAGCAGAAATAGCAGCAGGGAGCATGAAGGCCTACCCCGAGCCTCAACAAGTTCGAGCAGAAGGGCCCATGCTCACTCCACAAGCGCAAGCACAATCCACGCCACCCACAATCACACCACCTGAACCACCTCACCCCACCACAACACAAGCCGCAACAGCCACATCCCAAATGCCGGCACAATCCGTTACTGAAACCACAGCTACCCTCCCTATCCAAGAAGAGGCTCTCCAGCCTCAGAAACAACCAGCGGAACCCATTCTGCCTGCCACAAAGACCGGATCAATCGGCAATCCTGTCCAACGACTAATCCAAAAGGCCAAAAATACTTTTCGGCCGCCTGAGGACACGGCATTACTAGAAGCAGAAAAGTTCTCACGAGGCCTCGTAAACTTACAAGATCTGTTAGCTCCTTCTGCCATTGAGGTCGACTTCAATCACATTCAAATCGGTGACACCTACTACCGTACCTATTTCATAATTAGCTATCCACGCGAAGTAGGCGCTAACTGGCTCGCGCCTCTAATTAACTTTGCCGCCGCCTTGGACATAAGCATGTTTTACTACCCGGTACAGGCTAAAACCGTTCTTTCTAATCTGCGACGGAAAATTACTGAGTTGCAAGCCGAACTTAATATAGAGCAAAAAGGTGGTCGCATTCTTGATCCAGATATACAACTGGCCCTTAATGACGCCAAAAAACTTCAAGAGGAAATTACCGCCGAAAGGCAACGTTTCTTTCAGTTCGGTTTATATATTACCGTCCCGGCCAAAGATAAAAAAGAGCTTATTGCCACTTGTCACCAGCTAGAATCAATTCTCGGCTCCATTATGGTTGCCCCGCGCAGTGCAACTCTACAAATGGAAGATGCTATTAAACTCACTATCCCCTACTTCAACGATACATTGAAAGTCTCCCGCAATATGGATACAACCTCAATAGCAACTACACTGCCCTTCACTTCCTCATCGCTATCTTCAGACCAGGGAATTATGTATGGAATTAATGAACACAATGGATCGTTAATTATTTTTGACCGCTTCCAGATGGAAAATGCTAACTCTGTAATCTTTGGCACTTCTGGTTCAGGCAAAAGCTATATGATCAAGCTGGAAGCTGTTCGCTCACTAATGCTTGGAACAGATATTATTATTATTGACCCAGAAAACGAATACAAAACACTCTGTGACGCTATCGGTGGGGCATTCATTGACCTGAATTTTTCGTCAGAATCACGCATTAACCCCTTTGACATTTCTCGGGGTTATAGCACGGGCGAAAACGAACTTAATGTAAAAATCTTAACCCTGCACAGTCTATTTAAGACAATGCTCGGAGAGATGAATGCCGCCCAAGAAGCCATGCTGGATCGGGCCCTAATAATGACCTATCGCCTCAAAGGCATCACTCAAAACCCAGAAACGCACAGCTTGGAACCTCCGCTCTTAGAAGACCTTTACAAAGTATTTCTAGGTATGGAAGAAGAAGAAGGGAAAAATCTAGCCGACAGATTAGAAAAGTTTGTCCTCGGCTCGGCCAAAGGGCTTTTTAACCGGCAAACCAATATGGATTTGGACAACACATTTATTGTCTATGGGGTTAGGGACCTTCCCGACAGTGTTCGCCCTATTGGAATGTTTCTAATCCTAGACTTTATCTGGACACGTATTCGGCACGATCGCAAAAAGAGAATTTTGCTGGTAGACGAAGCTTGGTTATTAATGAAATATCCCGACAGTGCACAATTTTTGTACTCAGTAGCGAAACGTGGTCGAAAATACTACTTAGGACTAACAACAATTACTCAAAACATTGATGAGTTTTTGGCCCGTGAGGAAGGCAAGGCCATTATCAATAATGCCTCAATTAGAATTCTAATGAAGCAATCGTCCAGCGCCATTGACCAATTAGCCAAGACATTTTATCTCTCTGAAGGCGAAAAGAACTTACTGCTCTCGGCCAATGTGGGTGAAGGAATTTTCTTTGCCGGTAAATCTCATGTGGCTATGCAAGTTGTCGCTTCTAATGACGAACATCGGCTAATTACCACCAATCCGGCAGAGCTCAGATTATTAGAGCAACAGGAAAAATCAGAGGATGCAACAGACGGCTAGAAAAGCATTATTTTTACCCATGTCATTACTAAACATCCCCAACATCGCCAGCCAACTCAATCAACAGACTCGGGAAAAATTCGAGCGGGTTTACGAAATTCGTCAGGAAGAAGGCTGTCTGCGGCTTACTGACCAAATGAAACCTTGGGTTAAAGAAAATTTTGGCAGTATCGAAGTCGTAGAGAAACAGAAAGTGGTTAGAATTCTTAACAAGATCACATTGAAAGGCGCTTCTTTTAACGCCTTGCGCTCTCAGCGCCCAGACCAAACCCACGGAATCAACGCCACCTTAGAAGAACTAATCCAGAAAACACACGGCGGACCTTTCTGCCGAGCAGAAGAAATGACCCCCGAAGATGCCTTTGGCCGCATTCGCGGGGCTTATTGCATTACCGCCGCCAATATAGCTAAATCCGACATCTGGCACGGAGTTTTAATATTCCACAAACACCACCCGCTAGACTGGGAAGCCGAAGAGATAACCGATTTTCTTGCCACAGCCAATCAATGGTTTTATAAAGTCCATCAAGAAGATTCTAAAGCTAATTTTCCATTTTTGTTCTGGAACTGCCTGTGGCGCGCCGCCGCCTCTATCGTCCATGGGCATATGCAAATGATTGTCTCTTCGTCACCTTTCGCACAGAAAATACTCCTAGACCGACAGACAAGAGAGTATCAGGGTAAGTACCAATCGAACTACTTCGCAGACTTATATCAGATCCACAACGCCTTGGGATTAACACTGCCAACAACTTCACCAGAAATAAAAGCCTTTGTTCCCATTTGTCCAAGAAGAGAGAGGGAAATTATTATTATGAGCGATAATTTTGATCAGAAGTTGTGGCAGGCCTTTGCTCAGATAATCGTGGACTATCGCAATAAATTAGGAGTTAAGAGTTTTAATGTCGGCCTTACCCCTCTGCCCCTAAATGGAGAGCCTCAGCTTAACCTACCGGTGATAATTGAAATCATTGACCGTGGAGACTTGTCCTCCAATCACTCCGAAATCGGTTCCATGGAGATGTTTGCCCAGCAAGTCATTACGCATGACCCGTTTGAGACGAAGAGGATGATGGTATCGTAATACCCGAAAACCTCAAACTCTCTCGGAACATCAATTCTCTAGGCACTTCGTTAGGATTAATTGGTTAATTGGTTAACTAGGTAGTTGGGTAATTGGGTAATTTCAAGCAATAGCACCTTGACTTCCCAAATCACAGGGGTTTTTTAACCGTAATTCCAGGAACATCTTTGAAGTCAGAAGCATTAAACGTATAAATAGTACCCACTCCGTTAGAAAGCATTGTCGCCGCTAAGTAAAGATCAAAGATTTTCCCCTTTCCCAACTTGCTTTTCTTTCCGATCAGATTAAAAAGTTCCTCTGCTGTTGACTCCAAGGGGGAAATAATCCTAAACAACTGGTGAAACTTTTCAGCCTCTGCTAAAGCCTTCGGCAATAACAAATGTTTCTCCATTTGGCGCGGGTCAGTAACTACATGAATAAACTCAACTAAATTTTGCTGCGCTAAACAAGCCCGCAACTTCCCTTTCACGACCCTATCCATCAACTTCTTACACCGGAAATGAAAAGGAGAATCCTTATTTACGAAATAAACTAAGAGATTAGTGTCAAACAGGAGCATTGTTAATTGAGAGGTAAGAAATCCACGTCCCGATAAATTGCCTCGCGGTCAACTTTTGTCTTGATTTTTCCCAAAGAATAAGTTTTCAATTTTACCTTTTCTTCTCGCGGCTTAGACATATCGTCCGCCAATCTTCTTTGCAAGGACAAAATCACTAGTTCCTGCAAGGTTATATCCTCCTGTGCGGCTTTTATCTTTGCCTGTCGGTAAATTGTAGGCGGTAACCGCACCGTAGTTCTTCGTAACTCCATAGCCACATATTACCACCCAGACATATTTATGTCAAGCAGTGAAAACAGGTTAAAATCTGCTACTACTGCCCTCTCTCGCCTAAGAAAATGCTGATTGTGGGGAAACAGGGAATCGAAATTTATGTCGGAAGCCTAGGAAGTTTCATCTAAGAAAGCTTTCCGCCCTCAGGTTCTTCTCTTCTTGCCGCCCGTTTCACAGTTTCTATTCCGCCCTCTTGCGGGGCAGGACTCTGACCTGGGATTACACCGCCAGCACCTTCTACCTGTCGCTTAAGTCGATCCTTAGTAATAGCCTGTTTTCTTACCGCCACTTCATCCGCGCCTGAAGCGCTTATATCTTGCCCCAAATTAATTACACTTGACCGCACATCCCTATAAGCCATTTGTCGCGCCTCTTTCAACTTGTTCGCGTCGCTCATACCTGCAATATTAGGGTTTACAGCTTCCGCTCGGCTTATCATTCCGTCCTCTATACTCCTCGCCGCTTCGGCCTGCGACTGACCTGTCTTTCCAGCCCTTTTAATCGCCGCCTGCCCAACCCATGCTTTCGTTCTACTCTCCGCAACGGTCCCAAAATCAGAAGCTTTATCACCAGCCAGATTATCCAAAGCAAATTTTTCACCATTCTCGTACCTCACATAATTACCTTTTTCATCCTCATATTTCTGAACATGACCCAAATCCAACCCCTCAATAATTTCTTCATCCCCCCGATCATGAAGAGGCATATAATCTTTTCCGCGGTAATAAGCGGTATTCCCGGCATCCGCGAGTGGTTTGATAATTTTGCGCTTATCTCGAGCGGCGGCAACGTCCTCTTCCACAACAGCCTGCTTTTCCGCCCTCTCTGCCGCAGTTGCTCTTTTATCAACCCTCCTGGAACTCAAATAACTATCTGCCGTGCCCTTGCCAATACCAAAATGCGTTGCAAGACCAAGCGCACCCGCACCAAGCCCACCTGCCGCCGCTAAACCCGCCGCTCTCTTCGCCTGGGCCTCTCTTTCACCAAGAATCCCCTTCCCCGTAGCAAATCTCTCCCTAAGGCCACCGACACGTTGTTCCAAAGGCTTAGCCGCACCTTGAAACCCAGACATCAAACCACCAGCGCCGCCCACATCCAGGCCAAACATACTCAAAATGCTGGAAGGGGATTTAGTACCAAGATATAAAACGGCAATGGCGATAAGAAGCTGTCGAACAGTTTGGGCGATTCCGCCTTCACCCGATAAACCCAGCAGGAGCGCCATGCCTACACCAATAATCATTGCCGCCAGAGTCTGAATCATTGTAAAGCCGATAAAAAGTCCAAACCACTTCTTCCGCAAACCACTAAAAGTTTCAATTGGAAGAACATCAAGAAAGAATATTATAGGGGCAACAATTACACACAACCAAATAACCGCATATCGCACCAAGTAAAGAATAAGGAAAGCAATAAGAATCCCCATTAGAGCCGTGGCAATCGCCGCCGCCACCGCCAGTAATCCCGCTATCGGCAACCCCCCACTGGCAATTAGAGCCGATACTGCAACCGCCGTTAACTGCGCCGCCAAATAGCCTCCCATCGCACCAACTCCAAGAAACGCGCCCGTGCCCCCCCCCCCAATAAGTCCCTGCTCAGTAAGCGACCTAATTGTATTTTCGAAAATATCAAAAATATAAACAACCAGCAGATTGTTAATATCTATGAAAACTTCACACAACAGCAAACTTAAGTTAATCAGAATAACAGCCACAAGCAGACCCCCCAAAGCGGCGCCGGGTTGAAACTGCTTCGGATTGATGCGGAAAATAGTCATAATGCCAATAACAAAAAGAACAATAATCGTAAAAACATTCGCCAGACGGCGCATGGCGTTCCAAATCTCCACCACCGCCGGCGCCTCGGTAAGCGGCTCCGTCTTAAGCATGGTTGTTTCTAACAAACCAAAAATGCGTGGCAGCTCGTCGGTAATTCCTCGCGTAATTCCACAGCCAATACTTGTCAGCCAGGTACTTGGTTCAATCGTCATTGACGGACAGTCCATCTGGATAAGAACATAAGGGTTAAGCGAAGAAAACTCCCACCCAACAAACAACCCGCCACTAAAAACCGGTACTATCGCTACCTCCTGCGTACCCGAAGCCTCACCCGTGCCTCCTTCCTCATCAAGAACTACCCGCAAAGTAACCGTAATCATATCACCTAGAACAGAGAGATCTGCGCAGGGTATCATCCAACCAAAAGCCTCTGCATTTTCTGAATCGGGTTGAATACTACCAAAAAAACTACCTACCGGCGGTTGATCACTCTCTTGCCCTAACGTATCCAAAGCCTTTCCACTCGCACCCAAAACCACATCTTGTCCCCTGAATTGCATCACTTTGAACTCTCTTATCTCCTCCCCCTGCACAATAGGATAAACCTCTACTGTCCATCCGCTAAAATCAGTTTCAGGCGCTCCGTAGGTACCCTCGATAGTAATATAATCATCATCTCCATCAGCAACAAAGGTATATCCCTCGCCAGCGGCACAGGTTACATTCACTTCCTGAGCATAAGCATTGGGAATATGAATTCGGGGAATAATACTCAAATCTAAAGCCGAAGGTGTGTCCGCCAAAATTATAGCATCATTAGCATCGGGAGCAATATTACCCGTGTCTCCGACATTCATTGTGCAGTACGAAGTGAGATCAATTAACCCAGCCTGACTATAAAGAGAATCATTTGCCGGAATTTCGCATACTGCCGAGAGCATTGAAGTCGTAAAAGTTATCAGGTTTCGCTCCTGAGGATCAAACCAGCCTTTAGAAAAGTAAAAATAGCCCGGCTCCTCCTGAGTTAACGGTTTGTGATACCCCGTGTTGCCCCGATGAGTACTTAGCTCCTTGCCGCTTCCCCGCGTGTAGGGACAAGTAGCACACAGCGTGGAAACAGACACACCATTCACCCCTTCATAAACATCGCCCCCCTTATCCACCCCCACATAAACATTAAAACCTTCTGGCTGTTCTGTCTGCAAAATAAAATCCTGTGTCTGAAAAGGCCCGGAGGTGGTGGTTACATAGGTGGTATCTAAGGATTGGAGATAACGATCGTCGGCTACACCAATTTTTACACCATGAGCATTTGCGTTACGATAAGACTCCGCCGCAAAAATCCCGTATTTGTTCGTGAGGCCAGTCGCCGCGCCAGCATTATACTGGAAATCACCATAGACACCTACCGTTTCTATGTGGGTTGCTACTCCATCCCTAGCCACAAGCATTGTACGATCAGCTACCCATGCCAACTCAAGGTTCTCGAGAACCCGACTCCAAACAACAGAAGATGTTAAACGCAAATCAACACGCGCTTGACCATAATGTACCCACGCGGTTGTAAAATATGCATCCTCTTGATTCCAATGCGATTCGCTTATATTATCAACAAATACAAAAGTTGTATTATAGTAATTGGTCCCCAGAGGCATATTATTCGCGTAATCCCGATAAGAAACCCCTTCTCCGGACATCCACAAAGTAGCTGCATATAACCCCGGCGGAGCAAAGGCGCGAAAATACGCCCCATCTACCAATATTGCCCCAGCAGGTATTTTTATTATCCTTCCCGTACGCCCTCGCACCACTAACTGGCTAGCAGGCATAAAAACTTCCCGGCAGGAACCATCCACATTACATGAATCAGCAACGCCATCCTCCTCCCACCCACTCTCTCCTTCGCAAGTATATCCGGTATCACAATCACAGTGAGTGTTATCCGTACTCTCGTCAAAAAGCAATTCGTACTCCCTAGGTGTCGCCCTACGAACCGTACGGTTCGCATATACCTCAATATTCCCCTCCTCAATACAAGGAGCACTGCCTCCACCTATAGATGTACAAGACTTAACCCTTAAATTTAGTACAGTTGCCGGAATTAGGGGAAAAACATTTATGTGGCTTTGGATATCAAGGCGATTAGTAGAAGTAGTAAAAACAAATTCTTCATCAATAGCAACGGCATTCCCCTGCTGGTCATTCAGGCTGTAAGTTGAACAGGCACCGGGAGTAGTTGCAACACTGCACTCCAAAAAACCATAACTAAAAACATCTACTATCCCATCACCATACTGATTAGCTAGCGCGCCCGGGTCCGGATCCCGCCCACCCCTTGCCAACCAAGGGGATCTAAAAGGGGCGACTTGAGGCTCCACAGAAATGCCATTCACTTGCAAATCATCTGCGCGCTCTACCTTACGCACAACAGC
>JAHISN010000049.1 GCA_018818265.1 Patescibacteria group bacterium
GCCTAAACTTCCTACTTGAAGCATGGCAGTTAAATCCCAGTTAGGAAACGAGAGCTCCTCGTTCAGTTATCCTAACTGGGTCGGTAGCCGAAAGGTTACCGGGTGGCTCGCAAGAGTTGCCAAGCTGACGGGGAGCTTTTGCTGTCTAGAGCAGCTACAAACAAATTAATATGGAAGCAAGTAATAAGATAACCAAATCAGACGGTACGAAAAAGGAAAATCAGGCTATCAAGCCTAATCATCAAAATCTCGAAAAACAGATATTGTTTAATCGCCTTCTGGCGAACTACTCTCTATTACATGGTTTAAAATGCTGGTTCTGCCGCTCAGATTTACCAAAAGATATTACCCTAAATAACTATTGCTTAAGCTTTCCCTTACATAAAAAAATTGAAACTCATAAGGAAGGACCGAAGAGAGTTTGGAAATGGAAAGAAATTACAGTTCCTATCTTAGCTTGTAATAAATGCAGAAAAAGGTTTTTGGGATATGGACTAGTTACAAAATTAATCTCGATAGGGACAGTGATTATTATCTTCTATATCAGCGTTGAAATTCACGAACTTGTTTCTGAATCAATAGGATTGCTGTTTCTTTTATTCTGCATGCTTTTCATGGCTGTTTTCAAGCAACTATTCATTGTGGTATATACATCCATAATCCAACACGGATTTGCAAGAAAGATAACCGACTATCCACAGATTAAAGAGCTATTAAATGAAGGCTGGGAATTAAGTTATGAAGCCTTATAACTAAAGTTATACCAAAACAAAGATTTCTTTTTTTATACCCTTTGCTTAATAATCTCTCTAAAAGCCTTCATATCGCCTTCATTTACTAGATGAAATCTAACTTTTCCATTACCTCTATCTAAAAACGAATCAGGGTCGGACAAACCCTTCTCAATCAACTTTTTCTCCTCGGAAGTTGTATTTTCGAGCTGGGCAAACACCCAGTTTCGGGCAAAATAGTACCAAACAGCTGTTTTGCCATGAACTTTGATATAGTGGTCTGAACTAGCCCCTCCTCTGACTACTGTTACTCTACCATCAACAAAGGTTTCTTTAGCCCAATTAGGTATCCCTCTAACCATCTTTTTTACAAAAGGACTCTTAACCCTGTCGACTATTTCTTTATCAGTTTCAGCGATACCCCTTTTGACCCCTGTGGCACTAAATATTTTCAGAACAGCTGCTAACCATTCTAAAGCTGCTTCGCCTTCTTTCTTGATGAAAGGGGCAATCTCGCCCCGGCCGTGTTTGACCGCATTGCGGTACTCCTTTAGACTTAGAAATCTTTTTTCAACCTCATATTTGGACCTGAAGATTGATTGAAAAGTGTCCCAGTTCAAAAGAATAATTTTGGAATAATCCATAATGTCACAGAAATCTAGCCAATCGCGAGGAGAAAGGTCAGTTATTACTTTTGGAGGATTTTTTTTAAGGTGTTCGTCAACTCTTTCTTTGACCACACCAATAATATCGCTGGGAACTAGCGTTTTCCAGTAATTTACATCTTTCGTTATTAGTTTCTTGTCAATAAAGCCTCTTAACTGATTCTCAGTTTTATCAATTGCACTGTTAACATCATCAGCTACCACTTGGCTAATTTTCGACCCTGTTGCAACAGTTATTTCTTCAAGAATTAATGCGGCTCTGGAAGCCAAGAAAGAAGTAAAATCGTCTTTTCTAATGGAATCATCATAACGAATCAGGTGTGTTTTAAGCGTGTCCTTAAAGTCTGGATTCTTAGAATCATATTCTTCAAAATATTTACTTGGCTTCTTGTTAGATACTTCTTTGTTTAATTCGGCTGGTAAGTAGCAAAAATTAGGAAGTGAGTGGACCATTACCATTGGAAATTTTTTCTGAATAATAGATTTAGGAAAGATGTGGTGTTTCTCTGAATTGTTAAAATCGGAAAAATAAGCATCACGCAGGGGTAAGAGAGAGTTGTTCTTAAAATGTCTGGGGCTCTTTTTCGCCAGCAGACACAAGACGCCATTTTTAACAGCTGACTTGCGAGTCATTCTGATTTTCATCAGGGACTCAATATCCGGGTTAAGAGGATATCTAATAACTACATCTTTCCTGTCGGCAATTTTGTCCATCATTTTTTTGTCCTCTGTCATTAAGGTTAAGGTTGAAGCGGCGTACCTTTCCGAAAAAGTGGTTTGCCAGAACCACTGCGATAGAAACTCGGATTGTTTCTGGGTTAGACTTCTTGCCTTATTCTTATAGAACAAATAGGCAATCACAGCGATTAAACTTCGGTAGGGAAGAAGTAGGGATTTGACTACACCAAAATTGCCACGAACGTAATCTATCGCCAAACCAAGCGACTCTAGGCAAGTTTTCCAGTAATTTTTAACGTCTTCCACTCGAAGCTGAAGCTGAACGACCCGTGTACAAGAACCCTTAGTAATCAAGGAAAGGGCTTGAATATAAACTTCATTGTGGAGTTCGCCAAACCCTCTGGTTTTAAGCTTCTCGTTTTCTTCTTTAACTGCTAGTCGTAAATCAAATTCCGGCGTCCATGTACTAGCTGAGATTAAATCAAAAAGGTTTAATTTTTGCCCGCCTTGGTTGATTCGTTCAAAAATATCGCAAACTTCATCTAGCTCTTTATCATGAACATCGATAGCAGAAAATGGATAGTTATTGAATCTCTGGTAACATTCATTAAACGCTTTCTTTTGCTCGACGGTTAACCCCTCATAAATGTCAAATCTGTCATTAGAAAGTAAGTCAGAGACAGAAATGTATCTTTGATTATCAGGATTTCGGTCAACAAAAACTTTTTCATCCAAATCAAAGCAAATCTTTTTGTAATTACGGTTATAAAGGGTCAAACCCTTGACAGTCACATATAGGGAAGTGAGTCTCTGCTGCCCGTCTAAGATGAAAGTTATTTTTTCGTACCGGTCTGGCTTGGGGAGATTAAGCTCGGCAATATCGCGGTAGAAGTCATAATATTTGCGGGGAGCATCCCAGAAGAAAAAAGAGCCGATGGGATATTCCTTATAAATACTTTCCAAAAGTTTAATCACTCTTGGCTTGTCCCAGACGAATTCTCTTTGAAATTGGGGAATGCGAAGCACGCCTCTTTCAATCTCGCGAATAATATCGGCTAACTTATAATCATTTTTTATTTTTATTTTTTGTATTTCCATGTTATTGGTCCTTCAATAATTTCTTTCAATTAGGTTTTACTTTGTTGGACAGAAAGTTATTACTTTGGTTGTATTGCATATAATCTAAGCATTTCTCGCCTCTTCGCTTATAAAAGCCTTAACCAGAGTAGCGAAATCATTAGGGTTATATCTATTGAATTTCTCTTGCTCTATATATAGCGAAGAATACTTGAATTGCGTCTGGGTTTTGTTAATATCGTCACACCACTGTTTTAACCGCTCTAACTTCAGTGGCACATCTAAATCTACCTGACCTTTAGTCTCCAAAATATATATTTCTTTGTGGTTTCTTTTAACTATAAAGTCGGGGTAATAATCACGAATGTCTCCATTGGCATTCTGATAGTCAATCTTGAAGTGAACTGCCATATAGTTCTTAACATAAGAAACAATGTCATCACACTTATCTAAAAAACTGGCAAATTCAAGTTCAAAATGGCTATCCCCAATAACCTTGTTAAAGACACTTTTCTGCGGCAATAAACAGGGCTGGTCTTTGACTACGAATGGTCTTACTTTACTGATTTTAATATAATCTTTAATTACGGCTTCTCCTTTATCTAGAACTGTTAGGTCATTTATTTCTTTTTTGAACGTTTCGATAATTGTTTTAGTTGCTTCTAGCTCAGATAAGTTTCTCAAAGTATTCATACTCTCTAGTTCTACGCCTTCCCCAAAAAGGTGAATTTCAACAAACTCCTTAACCTTGCCAAATAAAATATCGTATCCACTAAAAAGACGTAGCTCTTTCATTATTGCTTGGGTAAAAAATCCAATTACACTTTGGTAGTTCGGAGGGGTAGAAGTATCAAGTTTCGTTATATGTGATACTTCACCGCTGGTTATTTCCCGAAAAACTATTTCCCGTTGTTCTTCTGCTGAGAACTGTTGATAGTCAATGGTCTTGAAATTAAAGTTACTAAAATCAAGCTGGGATAGGTTTTTGTATTCACGATAGATTCTTGGGGTTAGGACGGGGATTTGAATATCTAACTTATCAATATCTTTCTTCGTGTTCTCATTATCAATTTCAATCACCATTGGGGCATTAGGAGGTGTTCTTTCACTCATATTCTTGTATTCAATTTCAACGCCTTCGATTTTTATTGATTCAACAAAATCCATAAAAGCATCAGTCCCGATAACACTTAATGGCTCGGCAATATCCTCGCCCCAGTACATTCTTCTTAACCCTCTGCCCAAAGTTTGCTCGGGTAAAATATTAGCTGCTGCCGTATAGGCTCTTAACCCGACAATCGTAGTAACATTGCGGACATCCCAACCTTCCTTTAACATCATTACCGAAACAACTGCTTTGTAACGGCTCTCATCACTATCAATCTCGTTTGCGGCTTTTCTTAATCCCTCTAATTCCTCTTGGGCTTTTCCAGTAGTTGCCTCGGATATTTCACCATTCCTTTTGGTATGAATCACTAAGACTTTATCCTTTAAATTGGGATAACGATTCTCAAGGTATTCAGCAACAAGGTCGCAGTTCTTAGTGTCATCGGTCATTACAAATAAAATTGCCTTTTTACCTGCTTTTCCATTTTCCTTATATGCCTTTTCCCATTCTAAGTAGCCAAGATGAATGTAATCCTCATATTTTTCTGTGAATTTTGAGCTTTTGCGCTCAACCAGCCTTGCCCGACTAGCACTATCTGGCAGTACAGGGTGCTTAACTATATTTTGATAGATTGCCTCTACTAGCGGGTAGTCTGCTATAGTTTGTACAAAAATAGCTCCGTTATTGTGTCTGGGAGTAGCAGTGGTATCAATCTGTAGAGACAATTCGCTACCACGCATTTTTAGATTGTTATGAATATCCTGAATAGATTTAAACCAAGCCATTCTTTCATCGTGGATGTGGTGGGCCTCATCATTAAAAACAACCAACTCGCCTACATCGCGAACGATATCACTCAGATTGACCTTAGATTCTTGTGTTGCTCCAGTTGGTTTCTTACCTAGAAAATAGCTCCTAGTATCTTCGTCATCAAAGGATGGTTCTGTATTATTGCCTTCATAAACTCTATGAATATTAGTCAGGAATATATTGCCTGTTTTTTGGATAATCCCCACATTATCTTGAATATGCAGGGTGCATTGAAAGTCATCCTGCCAGTTTTGACCTTCAAAGCCATTATCTGGGATAATCGGGTCTTGGTGAAAGATTTTGAGTCCGTCAAAATCAGCCCGCAACCTATCTAGAACAATAATATTCGGGGCAATGATTAGGAAATTTCTGGCTAAGGTAGAATTTTCTTCGTAAGTTTTATGAAAGTAGCTCCATGCCAACAGTAAAGATATAACCTTTGTTTTACCTGTCCCTGTAGCCATTTTGATAACAAGCCGTTTCCAATCTTCGGGAAACATACTGGCACTTACTAGACCTGATGCGTCATAACGAAGCAAGTCATACTTGTCTTTTACCCCTACAACATCGGTGAGATAAATAACAGTTTCAACCGATTCTCTTTGGGCGAAATAGTATTGGAATTTGTTGCTAACTTCATCGGGCTTGTTTATCAAATGTTCTCTCTGAAACCACCATCTCAGGAGAGCCTTGCTTGTTTCGGTAGCTCCATCATAGCCACTATCTCGCCATTTTTTAACCTCCCTTCTTAAATTAACAACTAACGGAGGGAGTAACTTCTCGTAAGTCTTTTCTCTGAGGGCTTCATCCGCAGGAAACCAGCGGTATTCTGGGTCTATTATTTCAAATGGTGATTTTGGAAAATCTGTATGTAATGCCATATCTAGTTACTGGTGATTAAGCGCAACAAATCGAATAAACGCAGCAACCATACTTATTATCATTTCAACCTCACCGCGGGTTACTCTTGACTTACTACCATGTTTTATGTCATCAATCCATAGCTTTAGCTGCTTGAATATCTCCTTCTGTTTTCCGTCTAAACCTAATTTTTTGAAATCATCTTTGTCATAAGCACTCTTGAAGCTCTTTGCCTTATTTCCTAATATAATTTTAACTATCTCATCGCATGAACCATGCATATCTTCAACAACATCTTTTAGCTGTGTAGTCGTTTTTGCCTTAGCAAATAACTTTAACCCAGCTTCAAATTCATTGAGCACAGGTTCAAACTGCTTTGTGTCTAAAATGTCAAGAGTGTCTTTTATTTCTTTATCTAGTTGCTTAGATGTAGAAGGTAATACTTGCGGTGCTTTAGTCTTGTAGCCCTTAATAGTAATCCCCAATATTGGATAATCATCTAGATATTCCTGAAGTTTTTTTGTTAGCATCTCCAATTCTTCGTGCAGTATTTCGTGCTTCCAAAAAACGTTTATTACAACCTGACTTCTAATTAAAAGCTCTTCAAATGAGCATTCCTCTTCAAAAACATCTCGAAGAAAATATACGATTCCATAATCCGTATCATATCTACTTCTATTGAGAAAAAGTTCCTTTGAGCAATCGTCTAGTATAGCCTTTCGTGCCTTCTTAAGTGGTTCTGAAAATTCTTCCTCGTAATAATAAGGGGAATTTATTAGGTGGAAAGCCTCGGTCATCGCATTATTTAGGTACTTTCGAAAACCAGATTCAACCTGTTCCCTTTCTAATTGAAGCCCAAATCTAATGTATAAATCTTCATTTAAGTTTTTCATAATATTGATTTTCGCAAATCCTCACATAACACTATATTGTCTAATAGCCCTTATCCATTTTTAAAGAATTTGCCTACTATCTTTGTTATATCTGCTGAATTTAATTTTTGAATTGTATCTATCTCAAGTTTTCTATCATTTGATTCGATTCTTATTCTGGAGCTAGGAACTGGATTATCTTTCTTTATTGCAATTAAGAGATTTAGAACATTCACCAATAAATCAGCACTCGCAATTACTAAAGTTGTAATCTGCATTGCGCCTAAAGCCTTCCTTAATGCAATTTCAGTTTTAATTTGGGGTACAAGTTCTATAAGCTCTGCCTCAAGCTTTTGCTGAAAAGACCTGTCAGAAATTACGGTTATTTTTATAGAGTTCATATTAATCTTCACTTAATAGATGCATATAAGCTTTGGAGACAGTATTTTCCCCCTTATACGGATATTTTCCGCACTCTCGCTCGCTATCAAATATACCCGCAACTACTGATAAGCCAAATTCTCCATCATTGAGTTTTTTTACTTTCGCAGCCAACATTACGCCAATATAGATACCCAGATGTTCGATATCTAGTGAGCTGTAGTGGTTGTTAATCTGATTAGCCATACTAATCAAAGCCCTTTTTGACATCTTATCGCCGTCTAAATCTAGATGTGTTGTGCTTGCCAAGCCTACAATAGTTTTCATAAATTCTTTAACTAAACCATTGCTTCAATAATTTTCGTTGTATCGTTGCCGAATATGTCAACAACTTTAACTGCTATTTTTCTTCTGCCTTTCCCGACCTGCTTAAAGATACTTTTAAGCTCCAATTCTCGGTTTTTCTTAGTTCTAAAAGATTGCCAATCGTTTTCAAAAATATAATCACCCGTCCATCTTTCTTCGTAGTTACTAAACTTTAATTGTGTAGGGTCTACACTCCCGTCTAGCTTCTTTTGGATAGGTGTATTTTTCTTCAAAACCCTAACGATTTCTTTTTTGTTTTCAAAATCAAAATCTACCGCCCAGTAGTCAATCCAATCAGTCCATTTATTGGTTAAAACTTCTTTGGTAACAATACCGTTTTTATCTTTGGACACTTTGATTATTTGCCCGTTTTCGACAATTATCTTCTTGCCGCCGTTTTTAAGCATTGATTCAACTTGAGCAATGGAATCTTGGTTATAAAATACAGAGAAGTCTGTTAGTTCTACAGCGATGCTATCGTTCTTAACATGTGGTTTAACATCCATATAGCAAACATCGTGAAAAACTACTTGATTTTTCTCTACAGCCCTCTTATCAAAAACATCTGGGGGAATATACTTTAAAGCTAAGTCTATTCCCTTGGATTTGGCGTAATCCGTAATGTTAGGGAATAAACCCATTTCAAACTCAAAGGCAAGAATATCAGCTTTAGTAATCTTCTTTTCCAAACATTCTTCTATTACTTCTTCCACAAAAAGACGCGTAACAGGTAAGTTAATCGGTCCAATAGAAACCATTCTTCCTGTTCTTTTACCAAAGAAGGTTTTAAAGCCATTTACCAACTCTGCTCGGTAGGCATGGAGGATAAGCTCAACAAAGTCATCTTCTCGTTTTTGAGCCTGCCTCTTCTGGTCTTCGGAAGAAAGATTAGGGTTAATACCGATGTAATGTTGTCTCTCGTATCTACCAAGGTTTAGGATTTCAAAGGCTCGATAGTTCTTGCCCTCTTTCTTTAACTGCCTTTGCACCTCTATTATTCGCTTACGAGTAGTATGAATTGCAAATTTCCCCAAATCTGTTCCAATCCACTTTCTACTTAGTCTTTCAGCAGATTCAGAGGTAGTTCCGCTCCCAACAAAAAAATCTGCTATTAAGTCACCTTCATCAGACGACGCTTCAATTATTCTTTTAATAAGTGTCTGCGGTTTCTGCGTGGGATACCCCAAATCTTCCTTGCTTTGAGAATGCATCATCAGTTTCTTGCTAGACCAAATGTCGCCTGCTAATAAACCTCTTGTTTCAAATCTAACAACTCTTGGTATTCCACCCGAAGTAAATTTGATTAGGCTATCTCTTAATCCCTCATCAATTCTTTCCTGTGACCAAATCCAGTGTTTTCCCTTAGGTGGCTCAAGCCAGCCTATTTTGTCTCCGAAAAATCTTTTGGGTCCGTCTCCCTCCTGAGTAAAGTTATCTAGTACATATCTGCGTCCCGTTTCTTTATCAATATGAGGGAATCGCTTTTCAGTGCTTCGTGCGTCCCTCTTTTCGTATATAGATTTAATTTTCGAGGTGTCTGTTTTGCTATAAAAGAATATAGTATCGTGCATATTACCGAATTGATTACTTTGGGATTTTCTTGATAGTGTTTTTTGCCAGATTATTTCATTCCTGAAATTTGTATTACCAAAAACCTCATCTAGCATTAACCTGAGATATCCTGATACTCTCCAATCACAATGGACATAAATGCGCCCATCATCAGCTAATAAATCCCTCATTAGTTGGAGCCTTTCATACATCATTGCAATCCAACTATCCGCCCCTTTACCCCAAGTATCTCTGTAGGCAAGTTCTTCCAACACAGAAGGCTTTTTGGTCAAAGTCTCATCTCCAATTTCAATATCCATGGAAAAATCTGCACCAACATCAAACGGAGGGTCAATGTAGATAAGTTTTATCCCGCCTTCCTTTTCTATTTCATCACGCAGTGGACCATTTTTAAGGCTGGAAAGAATCAGCTTGTTGTCTCCCCAGATAAGTTTGTTCGTCCAGCCTTTTATCTGTCTTCCTCGTTCATCAAAATCAAACAGACTGGCTTGCAATTTAACATCTGCTTCCTTTCTGGGTTCATCTACCTGTTCAATAACCTGAAAGGGTAATACTACAGAGGTTACTTCATTTGTTTTTCCGTTCCAAACCAGCTCGACCTCTCTTTTTTCTTCAAACAGCTTAAAACGGTATTCGTCAGATAGTGGTTTCCCTTCTTCTAATCGCTTGGTTATGTCTCTGATTTCGTTATCGCTTAGTTGCATAATGTTAGGTAAAGCTAGGTTCTTGTTTTCACAGATATTTTTTCCCTTTGGTCTATCTCGATTAGTGTTTCAAAGAATAAAACTAGCCGTTCTAAGGTCTTCTTAGCCTCTTCATCAGTATAATCTACCCCATACTTCTTCTTAAATAATTTTTTGAATCGCTGAACGTTTTCATCGCTTGGCACCATGGTCTTTTAGTGTCTTTTCTATCTCACTTCTTCTGTATCTACGATGACCTCGCTTACCAAAACGAATAGCTTTTAGCTTTCCTTGATTATCCCAGCGTCTCAAAGTCTCCACATGAACACCGAATTTTTCGGCAACTTCGGAAATTGTTAATAAATCCTTGTGGTTATTTTCTTTCTTTGACATCTAATTTATTTTATCACGACTTGATTAATTCTCAACAAAATTATACAATCACAATTGTATCTCAGTTATTGAACATAAGCAACATGGAACACAAAATGAATCCTCAAAATAAACAAATCCCACGGATAGGTGTTGGTTACGTCAGAGAAAGTACAGAGGGGCAGGATTTGGGCTATTCCCCGAAACGGCAGGAGAATATGATTAAGCGTTACGCGAAGGAGCATGAAATTCACCTGATAGAGTTTTACAAGGACTTGCAGAGTGGTACATCTGTTAAGAAAAGAGAAGATTTTCAGCGAATGATTGATGATGCTCTACAAAAGAAATTTGAGATTATTCTGGTTTTTCATACTTCTAGGTTTGCCCGAAACATTAAAGAATCTAGGCACTATAAACAATTACTAAGACAGAAGCTTGGCATTGATGTTATTTCTGTTACCCAATACTTTGGTGAGGATTGGCAAGACCCCAGTTCTTTTCTAAACGAAGGAATCAATGAACTGTTTGATGAGCATTACTCGAGACAGCTTAGTTTCTGGATGAGGCACGCCTTAGCGGAAAAAAGAAGAAAGGGGTTTTCTACCGGAAGGCCATCTTTAGGTTATTGTAAGAAAAAGGGAGATACTCGGAACTGGTATGTACACAAACAGGAAGCAAAAACTGTTAAGGAAATATTTGAACTTTATGCTACAGGGAAATATTCATTCGCTGATATTTCGGCAAAGTTAAATAGCAAGGGGTATAAGACAAAACTAGGGAATGATTTTACTTACAGCTCGTTAAAGGATATTGTTTCAAATCGTTCTTATTTAGGCTTGATACCTTCTGGCAGAAAGGGTTTCCCCGAAATCCATGGTAGCCATGAACCCATTATCACGGAGGGATTGTTTGAGAAGTGTCAGGAAGTTAGGTCATTCAGAAGAAACACCATCGGTAGACCAGTGGCAAAGCACCGTTTTTATCTCCTTAAAGGGTTACTTTATTGCTACAACTGCATTGAACGCCTCAAGGGTAAGGAAGACAAGGCCGGTAATACTGCTTTGATGCCAAAGATGTATTGTGAAACCCGTGTCTGGGAGAAATCAAACGGCAAAAAGATAGAGAGGTATCACTATGGCTGTAAATTTAAGCGGGAAAATAAGTCTTGCAAGCAACCAAATGTGCAAACCAAAGTTATTGACAAGCAGGTGATTAAGCTAATGGAGGGATTAGAACTGCCGGATTACATAATAACCGCAGTTATTGATAAGCTCAGGAATTTATTTAGTAAAGCGAAGCTATCTGTTAAGGAAAATAAAGAAATAAAAAAATTGGAGAAAGAACGAGAGCGGGTGAACACCATGTATCGGATAGGGGAGTATTCCGATGAGCAATACAAACAGGAAATAACGATAATCAAGAACAATCTGAAAGAACACCAAGCCCTTAATAGGGTGGCTAATAAATCAAAGCTAGATGAAGAAAAGTATCTCAGGGAAACCGAAGCATTCTTAAGGGATTTTAAGGGGTTCTGGAAGCCCCTAGCCGCGACAGAGAAGAGGGATTGGATACAAATGGTCTTTAAACGAATTTGGGTCAAAGGACAGAAGGTAGTAGCCGTGGAGCCGCACGATGATTTTAAGCCTCTTCTTGTTTCACTTAAGAAGTTTTTGGTTCAAAGCCCGCCGCTCACCCCAACTGCTCAATAGATTCAATCAAATGAGATAACAAGATCCTCGTCAGGGGTTATTGAATTGCGATTCCCAATTATCAAATTGCGCGGGAATATTATATTGGTAGTCACTGACCCGTGCGGGCTGTCAGGGTACTTCTTGACAACATCATAATCATGGTAGATGATATATTTAAAGCTATGGAGGGAAATCTGCCTGACCAATTACCATCCGAATCCTTGCAGGACCAGACCGTTGATCTTCTTGAAACAGAGAAATTAGAAGCGAGTTCTTTTTTCCGCTCCAAGCCTTTCTTTTGGGGTCTTCTACTTTTACTAATTGTTTTTCTGCTTAGCAGTATCTACTACACGACTCACATTTTTAGACAGCAACTAGAAAAAGATTCCGGTGTTGGAATCAATGTCCAGAAAATTCTTGACAGTGGGATGCTCACTATTGGTACTGATGCCACCTACGCTCCAATGGAATATCTTGATGAAAGTGGAAAGCTTGTTGGTTATGATGTTGATCTTGGCAGCCGGATTGCCCAAGAACTTGGGATTGAAACCGAATTCAAAAATATTGCTTGGGATGATCTGTTCCAGGCCTTGGTTAATGGTGATGTTGACATGATCATCGCTGGCGTTTCTATTACCGAAGAAAGAAAAGTGCTCTATGATTTCTCCGAACCCTATCTCAATGCCGGGCAAGTTATTATTACCCAGAAAACAGACACTTCAATTAAAGCAACAAGTGATTTGGCCGGCAAGAAAATTGGCGTTCAGTCAGAAACCACTAACGAAGAAGAAGCTCTGAGATATACTTTACCCGAACTGGTCATAGGCTATAAGGATTTTGACCTGGCCACCAAGGCTTTGGTTGAAGGCAAGGTTGATGCTATCTTTTCCGATCTGACCAATGCTAAAAGTATTATTAGCAATAATTACAGCCTGAAAATTGCCAGCGAACCCTTTACCTCTGATTACTACGGAATTGTCATTCGCAAAGGAGAAGCTGATTTAAAAGAGAAAGTCGATACCATCCTCAACACTCTTCGCCAAAGAGGTATTCTAACCCTCCTAAAGCAAAAGTGGCTGGAATAATAAGTATGCATGAAACTAAGCATCAAGTATAAACTTCTTCTCGCCTTTGCCCTTGTTGTTCTTCTTTCCTCTTTAGTTCAGGCTTTAGCTTTTAGTTTAAGCGCAAATCACATAAAGACCCAAACTAAAAACAGTATTAACGACAAAACCATCAGTGCCGCCGAACAAATTCAAAATTTCTTCGCCTCTCTAGACCTGCGTTTATTAAACTTAGCCAACCTTTACAAAAATAAACTCGATCTGCAAGCAGCTCAAAGGATTCAACAAATAGCGCAGACTACTGCCCAGCAAATCGAAAGCTATATTAAAACTTACCCTAATAAAACAATCAAAGATTTGCAAAACGATCCTGTTTTTCAAAAAATCGCTGTGCAGCAGGTGGGAAAAACCGGTTATACTGCCCTAACCGACTACAACACTCTAACTTGCCGCTTTCACACAAATCCCGCTATAGTCGACATTGATCTTCACACACTGGCCGAAAAACTGCCTGGTTTTTGGTCGGTTATGTCCAGAACTCAAGGCGGAAAAGATGCTGAAGGTTTTTATGACTGGGAAGAAGCTGATGGGACAATAACAAAGAAATACATGTATATCGCAGTTATTGGCGTAAAGACGGCTGATAATGTCGGATTGCACACAGCCGCCACAACCTATCTTGACGAATTTGGTTCCACTATGGAAGAATTGGAAGATAAAAGGGATATTGTAAGCCTTACCGAGCTTACCATTAGTGAAAATCCTTTTATTAAGAAAATTACTTTTTTGAGCAAGGCCACTCGGGAGATTATAAAAATTGATCGTTTCGGCCAAATTCCCTCCGATCAACTAAGCTTCGAAATTCCAACTAAGCCGTTCAGGCTGGCGTTAGCCGGAGAGGCCGGTTTTTCCAAGGTTTACTACCCCGGTGAGTCAGCAACTCCTCAGATTGATTCTTTCGCTCCTATTGTTTCAAGACAAAATGCAGTTATCGGAGTTATCAAAGCTCAAATCAATCTAAGCCAACTTTGGGATCTTATCGCGCAAACAAAACTAGGGAAAAGCGGCTTTGCGTACGTGGTTGATGATGAGGGCCGCCTGATTGCCCATCCCGATAAAGCTTTGCTGAGCCAGGCTCCTATTTTAACCTCACGTAAAATCATTGCCGCCGCCCTCACTGATACAATGGCCTCGCTTAAAACCGAAGACTATTATTACCGAAACGCAAAGAATGTGAATGTTGTAGCTGATGCCAAAAGAATAACCGGAACGAACTGGGTAGTCGTTGTCGGGCAGTTTTATACAGAGGCTTTTGCTCTTTATATTCTTAGTCAGCGTCTTTTCCTTATCACCTTAGTTATTTCATTTTCGTTACTGGTGGTTATTTCCCTTATGCTTAGTGAGAGCCTAACCCAGCCTATCCGCAAGCTTCAGGCAGCAACACAACTTCTAAGACAGGGAAATTTAAACACTAAAGTTAAACTTAAGACCGGAGATGAAATAGAGAAGTTGGGTAATTCCTTTAATCTAATGGCCGAGCAAATCCTGCAACGCGAGCACTTCCTGCAAAGCGAAAAAAAACAAATGGAAACTCTAATGCAGTCAATGGATGAAGGAGTATTTGCTGTTGATCAAGATAAAAAGATTATCCTTTTCACTAAATCTGCCGTTAAAATCACTAATCTTTCTCCAGAAGAAGTTACCGGAAAAGATGTTGATGAGGCCCTGCAATTTTATGAAACAAGCGACCAAGTGCTGTTTGCAGATTACAGCAAGCAGGATGAACACATCAAAAAGGTATTAAAGAAAAAGGGACTAAGTTTAGATACTAAAATGGGGAGCATCGTTGTGGCATTGACGGTATCCCCGGTCAATTTTGAGGAGATCGGCAAGTCAGGTTTTATCGCCACCATACATGATATTACGAAAGAACAATCTCTCGAAGAAATGAAGATTGATTTTGTCTCCATTGCCAGCCACGAACTAAGAACACCAATAACCTCAATTTTGGGTTATCTTTCTATTCTGCAAGAAGAAGCATCTAAAAGACTTAACGCCGAACAAAAGGAATTTATAGGGAGAGCCCTTATCTCGGCTCAAAGACTGGAAGCGCTAATGGAAAACTTGCTTTCGGTTTCCAGAGTGGAAAAGGGACAACTAAACATAAAATTAGAACCAACCGACTGGAATCAATTGATAAGTGAGGGCCTAGAAGACTTTCGGGAACAAATTAAACATTCTGGAATAGAACTAAAAACCTCCCTGCAGAAGGAGCTGCCTCCGGTTCTTGTGGATAAGCTCCGGATTAGAGAAGTCATCCACAATCTTATTGGCAATGCCATAAACTACACCGCCAAAGGCCAGATCATGGTTTCCACATATCCTGCGGCAGATAAAAAATATGTAATTACTTCTATCCAAGATTCTGGTCAGGGTATTGCCAAAGAGCACCTGTCACATCTTTTTACTAAGTTTTACCGAGTCTCAGGTATTTTGGAACAGGGTTCTAAGGGGACTGGTCTAGGCTTATACATTTCCCGTGCTATAGTTGAAGCTCACCATGGTAAAATTTGGGTAGAATCGGAATTGGGTAAGGGTTCAACTTTTTACTTTTCTGTACCGATAAGCACACCGCTTTCAGAAAAAAGAACTTAAAATTCCCGAATTTAACTAGTGAACCCCCTTTACCATCTTGATTCACGCTTGAATTGTGCCACTTAGAATGACACTGATTCAATTGTATCTCCGCTTCTCCTCACTAAGAAACTCATTCTCTCCCCAAGCCTGTACCATCTTTAATGTTAGGGGTGTTGCAACTTGCCAATTAATCTGAAATATTGCACCAATGGTTTTGGCTAATAGGGGACTCTTAATCACCAAGCCCCAGACCTCATCATCTTTGGCGCAAACAATACGTATACGGGAACCTTTAATAGCTATTCTCTGATGTATATCAAAGGAAAGACCGTCAATGAATCTAATCTCGCGACCCTTAAGGTAGTCGGAGTCTCGACCCACCTGGTAAGTTAGAACATGTCTAGTCCAGTCATTTAGCGGAATAATCTCCTTTATTCTCGTTCCAGACTGTTTCCTAAACTTTGTTAGCTGGGCGATTCTCTCGGTTAGGTCTTGTTTGCCAAAAATATCAACGGGCATCAAGCATTCCCAGACGTATATAGGAATGTCGACATCGTCTCTATCTTCGGCCAAGTACACTTTTTTTGCTCCTTCAATCCCTGGATAAAACAAAAAATCTGCGTTTGCCTCTTCTTGATGGAATTCTCCTTTTAACTCGGCTAAAATATCAAGAATGTCAATTTCCAGACCAACTAATTTTCGTCTTTTTTCCCACAGAATCTGGCGCATAACTGTAGGATTCTTTGCTTTAATGCGAGTTTGTTGTTTCTGCAAGTCATCGGATTGTTGTATTTCCACTAATCCCTTTAGAGAAAGATTCATGATTGCGTCGTAGACGGTGGTCCGGGGAATATTTGTTAATTTCGCAATCTTAAATGGAGAAAGCTCAGCATGTTTTAGCGCTTCCAGATACACCTTTATCTCATTTTGACTAAGCCCAAATTGGTCAAGGACTTTGTATATCCGATTCATTATGGATTTAGTCTAGCACTGTCGGAACTGTCCGTCAACTTTGACAATGTTTGCAATTAACAGTATTATGTGAAGAACTCCACTATACATCACTACTTAAATAGGGTGGTGGTACCGTTCTGAAGGAGTGGTGTGTTCTGATTTTTCACGTGGACAAATGCAGCTGTAGCTTAATTGGAAAGAGCGGGAACTTTCTAAGTTCCAAGGTGTAGGTTCGAGTCCTGCCAGCTGCGCCAAGAAAATATATGCGAAAAATTAATCAATTCCTTAAAACAGAACTTAATAGTTTACCAGAGTATAGTTTATCTCCGCAGGATACAAATTCTATAAAGAAGGTTGGGGTGGCCGAGTGTATCTTTGAAAAAATCACCGCTAGAAAATTTCGCCGTTCGAGTATGCCTCCTGAATTAAAACAAAATATCAGGAATAGCATAGGAGTCAAAGTCAATAAAAGCGAACCAATCACTTTTGCCGTTCCTATCGGCGGGTATAAGAAACGAGAATTAGCTTGTGCGCCATATGTTGATTGGTCTGAGTTTTTTACACTTGCTTATATGTACAAATTTGCCGCGCCGATACTTGCTGTATATGCGCCTGGTGTAGCAATCGAATATGTTTCCAATGAAATCGACATGGAAATTCTAGGAAACTATACTCGGGAGGAATTGAAGGCGTATACTGATACTTTTAAACAACTGCTTAGTTATTTTAAGAAGAGTTTTCCAGTAAACTTTAAGATCATTTATAGAGAGATGAGAGAACAGTTTGCTCCTGGGGAATATGTAGAATGTTTAGAAGAAGCTAGGCCGGATCTAGACAGTTTACTAAAAAAATGGAACGAGTTATCTAAAAACGAGCAGAAAAGTAAAATTGCCAAGGCAGAGAGAAATTATAAATTTAGTTCAGACGAAGAAAAATTATCAGATAATGAGAAATATGAAATTCTGAAGCGGATTACTCTAACACACGATATGTACGTTAATCCAATCTGGCTGGGTTTTCTAAGTAAGAAAAACTATATCAGAAATGATAATAAAATTCCCATCTCATACTATCATGGTAATTGGGGTTTGCACTTGGGCTCATGCTCTGCTTCTACGGTGCAATTTTGGGTAGGTACAGGGGTTTTGGAGCAACGCGGCGAAAGAATAATTCCGCAAATTCTGTCTTACAAGCAACTGCAGGCAGTTAAAGACAAAATACACCCAGAATCAGTGGATAGCCTAATAGATATGCCTAATTTCGCGAAGATTGGTGTGGTTCGTTGTTAAAATAAGCAAAAGGAGAATAAAAGTGGATCTGGAAACTTTGGCGAAAATTGTAGTGAGTACCCTTACCCTTGTTACCGCCCTTTACGTAGTGGCACACGGTATTGTGAGGAAGGTAACAAGTCGTCGGGATGGGCGATCCCGTATTGTGGGGCATATCATGGAGATTTGCGGCTGGCTAGTTGCGGTCTGTGGATGCGCCCAGATTTGTCGTCTTGCTAACAATACTTACAGCACCGCATGGGTGACCGGATTGGTCATCACTTTCATTTTAACCAGAATTGCCGTTCACCTTGGCCACCGCAGACTTGCGTCTATAGGGAAAAATTAGCCTCAGAAAGTACATTGGGGATAGGGGGAAGATTTCCTCCTATCCTCTCCTTTCCTCACATAGTAATAACTTCAAGCACGGGCAATATTTCAAGAAATGACTTCATACTGTGCTAAAATAGGCATGGCCTTATGTCAGTGAAAAATTTCCAAATTCGTGGTGATAAACAAAATCCATACCATCTATCGGTTGGCTTAGTCGTTGTTAAGGATGATAAGATTGTCTTGTTACAGAAGGGTGTGGGGGATCTCCTACACAACCTAAGTGCAGAGATACATACTCTGCCAAGAGAAACTGTGTACAGTCAAGAATCTATTGTTCAGGTCATAGATAGATGTGCAAAGGAGGAGCTAGGTTTATCTGTGGATGCAGAGCGTTATCTGGGTTCTCTCATTACGTATTTTCATAGGCGTGATGGAACACAAGTGGAAAAAACAACTATATATTTTAAGGTCAATGTAACAGGCAAAGCAATGCGCGCTCCGGCCGTTGACGAAGTTGATGACAAAGTTGCTTGGGTGGCTGCTAGCAAAGCTGTTGAACTTCTTAAGTCCAATGAAAACGATGAATACAAAATTGTTGGGAGGGTGACAAAAGTTTCGGGAGACTGAATTATTCGCTAGATTCCTAAGCATCGTAGCGGTTGAAGTATCTATTTATGTCAAATAGCCAGAACTTCCTTTATCTAAAAGTTAAAGATTTCATAGTGACTTCCTGCCGGGAAAATGGCTGGGAAGTGTTGCTCCCTCATTTTGAGCGAACTGTGCATTGGGTTAAAGAGTTGAAGCCGAATGCTGATGAGTCTTTGTTAATCGCGGCCTTTTCCCATGATTGCGAGCGAATTTTTAAGAGTAGGCAACAGGTGATTAAATTGCCTAAGGGTTCCAAAAGTCTTTCAGAAAATGATCAGCTTCAAAAGCATCAAGATGATAGCGTGCGGATAATTGCAGATTTTCTTGTTCGGCAGGGCGCTGATGATAAAATTACAGAGCGGGTTAAAATGCTGGTGTCTAAGCACGAAATTGGTGGTAACGCTGACCAGAATTTGCTCAAGGACGCTGACAGCTTAAGCTTTTTTGAAAACAACATCAGTTTTTTCGTTGAGGAAGTTGTTTCCCAAAGGGGTAAAGAGGCAGTGAGAAAGAAGTTTGATGGGATGTTTAATAGGATTTCTTTTCCCGAGGCAAAAGAAATTGCTTGGCCAATGTATCAGCAGGCGCTGGCAATGTTGTCCGAATAAGAAAATTGTCAAATTCACATGCGGTTGCATTGTAAATTGACAATTCGAGACATGACCGGAAATATTGATGGGAGTTTTGGATTATCACGATTATGACGAATCGCAAAATCATTCTCAATGCTGGGGCGGTAATTACCGGCGGCCAGCTGGATTATGATAGGAGGAACTTTTGAAGAGTAAGTGGTTCAACCTGGATGAGTTTGAGAAACTTGCGGATGAGAAGTTATTCTATAAAGAGATGAGGAATGTTGTTAATAGAGCTTTGGATAGTTCGCAGTTATTAAGTAGTTTTGTGAACTTCTAATTGTAGTTTTTTGGTATAATTATGCGATAATAGATATAACTCTTTTAGTCGCACTAAGTTTTTTCCCATATGTAGCGGCGGCCCTTTAGGGTCGCGCCTAGGACGCTAGGCTACGACAGCCATGCGGCATCGCGTGGAAGCCTAGCCGCTACAATATATTTATGATGAAAAACAACCGCAAGAAACTTTTTCACATTATCGCTCACTATCTTGTTGCTGCTCTTGTGCTGGGGCAGGTGGCGGCGACAATTTTCGGGGGTAGCGTTGAGATTGTTGAAAGTGTTAGATTAGCGGGTTGGATTTTGCTGGTGATTTCCGGAGTTTTTGGCTGGTTGCCTGTTTATGAACTTCGTAGTAAAGGCGGGGTTTCAGCGGGAGCTGGTTTTGTTAATACGACAGTCTTGGTTGATTCGGGTGTGTATAGTATTGTTCGGCACCCTCAATTTCTGGGCGGTATTTTTCTCGGAGTGGCGCTAATGCTTATCTCCCAGTACTGGCTGGTCGTGGTTTTAGGGATACCAGTGGTTTTGCTTTTTATTTTGGCGATAATTGAGGATGACAAGCAATCTTTAGAGAAGTTCGGAGATGATTACAGGGATTATATGGACCGTGTCCCGCAGGCGAATTTAGCCGCGGGTCTTTTGCGCAAGCTCAAGTAGCACTTGAGCTTGTCAAAAAATTATGACGAAGAATTTTCCCGCATTAGGAGAAGGGGCAGAGAGGTTGACTCCCGAACAACAGCAACGGTTGGCTAGTATTGGCCAGCAGGCCAAGGCTGGTCCTTCTGAACCTAAGCGCATACGAAGGGCCGCAGGTAGAGAGCAGAGAGCAGGGGAGAAGTGGGAGGTAAGTGAATATAGACAGAGACAGATTGACGGCGAGCCGGGATATCAGGCACGTGGTAGGGGGGGAGTAAGGGCACAAGGGGATGTGCCGCCCGTTACGATTCAAGGCGCAAGGCCTCCAATTCCTGGAGGTGACCTACGCCGCCGCGATTCTAAGTAAGAGTGTTCTGTCGCGCGCTATGGGCATAATGGACGGTTCTTGTTTGTAATAGCAGAATTCATTCTGCGATTCTTTATGCCACACTTGGTTACGTCTGAAGGAGTCTTAAGTAGCTCATCTTTGGTGAGACGAGGCGCGCAATAACCGCAGTACCACTCCGCTGTACGGCACGCGGTACACGGCAAAATTGCGCTATTACAATCAGCAAATTGCTTTACGGCCCACCCCTAACTAATTATTAAGTTATCAAATTATCCAGTTATCTAGTTTCTAATTAACTTATTAACTCAATTTCTCAATAACTCTATCGCTTCTTTTTTATGCCCACCATCACCGTTGAAAATCTCAAAAAATACTATGGAAAAGTAAAAGCTGTGGATGATGTTTCGTTTGAAGTCAGCGAGGGTGAGATTTTTGGATTTTTGGGTCCCAACGGAGCGGGCAAGACGACGGTTATTCGCTGTTTAATGGATTTTCTGCGGCCGGATGCGGGGGAAATTACTATTTTGGGAATGGATGCCCAGAGAAACGCGCCGGAATTAAAGCGGGATATTGGTTTCTTATCGGGAGAGGTCAGCCTTTATAATAATTGGACAGGTCAGGAGCATATTGATTTAGTGGAGAAAATGAGGGGGCAAACTGATTATGACCTTAATCTAATTTCCGAATTTAACTTTGAGCCCAACAAAAAAGTTAGTAATATGTCTTCGGGCAACAAGCAGAAATTAGGGTTAATCTTGGCCCTAATGCACAAGCCCAAAATTCTCATATTGGATGAGCCGACGACAGGGTTGGACCCGCTTTTGCAAAATGCTTTTTACGAGATTATTAGAACAGAGGCGGGGGAGGGAAAGACAGTCTTTATGTCTTCTCACAACCTGGCGGAAGTAGAACGAGTTTGTGATAGGGTCTGCATTATCAAAGGGGGGAAGATTGTGGCTATTGAAAGTATCAAAGAACTTAAGCGTAAAAAGATTTATACTGTTTGTGCCTATTTTGACGGCCCGGTTCCCAAAGATGAGTTTCACACTGATGGGGTAACGGTAACCAAAAAGTTTGAAGATGGTATGGTAATGAATGTTAAGGGAGAAATTGATCCGGTGCTGGATAAATTAAGTAAGTACAAAATTACGGATATTGAGATTATCCATGCGAGCTTGGAGGAGATTTTCCTTGAGTATTATAAGTAAGTTTGGTCATTTTCGCGTGCCTAGAAAGAATTGCTGGTGCGAGAGAACATAGTTAGATAGTTACATAGTTGCATAGTTAGATGGTTGGTATATTAAGCTGTACTAAATGGTTGTGGCTCGTTAGTTATGTAGCCATGTAGCCATGTAACAATCAAACTATACAGCTATTAAACTAATGTTTCCATTATTTAGAAAAACTGTTTCTATCAAGCACAAGTCGCTACTTATCTACATTCTTATCTGCGTGGCTCTGGTGTGGATGTATGTGGCTATCTTTCCGTCGTTTTCTAAAGATGCGGCGGAGATGACCAAAGTATTTGAAAATTTTCCGGCGGAGCTTTTCGAAGCGTTTGATGTTAACGCGGCGACGATGTTGACTTCGATAGAAGGCTTTTTGAGTATGGAGCAATACAGTATTATGTGGCCAATTATTGTTATTATCTTGGTCATTTCTTTGGGTGCTAGCGCTTTTGCCGCCGAGGTAGAGCAGGGGACTATTGAAGTTTTGCTTTCACAGCCGCTTTCCCGCGCCAAGATTTTTTGGGCTAAGTATCTGGCCGGCTTGTTTATTATCTTCTTGTTTGTATTTTTCTCAGTAGCCTCAATACTTCCTTTTGCGCGATTGCATAATGTAGCGATTGACCTTTCGGCGCACTTTTGGATGGGGATTTTGGGACTGCTTTTTGCCGTGTCAATCTACAGCATGGCGATCTTATTTTCCAGTATATTTTCTTCCAAAGGGAAAGTGTCTTCGGCAGTGGCGGGAATTCTCATCTTTATGTATGCGGCCGATATATTGGCTTCCCTAAAAGAGTCATTGGATAATCTCAGATATGTTTCATTCTTTTACTACTTTGACCACAACGTAGCTCTTTTGGAACGCCATATTGCCTCTCTTTCAATTGCCGTTTTTCTGAGTGTGACTGTGGTTTGTACTCTTGTTGGTCTTGTTGTTTTCACCAAGCGTGATATTGCTGTTTGATATCGTACCTTCCATGTACCATGTTGCTATTATGAAAAAATCGTGGGGATTAATTCCCATGATTAAATCAGGAAAGAAAAAGGCGGAATCGCGGTGGTATAAAACACGTATTGCTCCGTGGGGCCGTGTTCACATCCGGTTTTGGTCTTCAATGTGCCTGGTTGACGGTGGGGGATATTGAGAGCATCAAAGCACACTAGATGGGTGGAGTTTTATGTTATGCGGATGCCGTATTTGCGGACTTCGGAGGCTAAGGGGTCGTAACGGTCGTTTATGTCGGCAGGGCTAAAAGGGTGCGGTTCAATGTCTGCAAATTCGGTTCCCCGTAATTTAAGTAAGGTTACAAGTTCGTTGTGATAATCGTTCCCAAAATTTTCCGAAACTATTCCTACATCTATATCACTCCATTCCTTGGCTTTTCCTTTGGCACGAGAGCCAAAAACCATTGCTTTAGCGATAATAATGCCTGCTTCATTGAGGCGCACCATGTAAGCCTTTACTTTATTGATGGTATGTTGGTCTAGAGTTGTTTTAGTAGCCATTGGTATAAAGAGTCTAACCTGCCTGCCCATTTTTTGGTGTATTCTTTGGTAGCTTTCTTATAAAAGTCTCTTTTGTACGAATCATACCGGGCTTCTAAGTTAAACGAGGTTGCTTCAGCCAGCATCTCGATTTTATCCTGACTAAGTTCAAGGCCAGCACGCTTACTCAGTTGGACAAGATCGTGAATTGGAAGATGCTCATTATTCCTTGCAGCAATAATTGCCTTTAGCACCTTTTCTATCACCAGATGCCACATAAAAAGACACCAGTGATAATGTTTGAGTTTGAGGAGATCGTTTGCCGCTTCTTGATCGCGTTTTGCGCTTTTGAGCCAGTAGTTAACAGCCTTTCTAATCTGCTCGCTCATACTAAGAGTTTATCACAGGTTCTTTATATTAACAAATTACCCATTAGGCGGTGGCACGTCTGATGTGCCGCTGGATGAATCACGTCGCTCGCGAACGACGTGATGAGTGGCCTACGGTTCAGGGTTTCACTTTCCCGTGGAAAATAATGCTTCCCATTGCCAGATTAAGGTTTGTGTTTCTAAGGGCCTTCTTGACTGTTGCTTCAAGCTTGTCGCGGTACTCATGAGTGTCGGCTTCCTGAAATTTTGGGGTTAGCTCCGGTGCTTCTTTTTGTAAATAGTTAAAGAGTCTTTCTTTAATTTTGGGACTCAGATTGATATGTTCTAGCCAGATTTCTTTAGTTCCTGTCGCTTCGATTTTGTTAAACAGCTTATCCAACTGGTCAAACCTGTCGGTGAAGTAGGGGAGCAGGGGACCAACAAAAACGTAGGTCTCTACTCCAGCTGAGTTTAATTTTTGCAGGGCATTTAATCTTGCCGATGCCGGAGGGGCGTTGCCTTCTAGAAACTGAACAATTTTGTCGTCTAGGGTAGTCAAAGTGAGCCCTACGCTGGAGTTAAGTTTTTGGAACAGGTTGATATCGCGGGTTACTAAAGGTGATTTGGTCAGAACAGCTACTTTCCCTTCATAATTGAAGTTTACTAATACCTGAAGACATTGTTGGGTTATCTTATACTTGGTTTCCTGTCCAAGGTAAGGGTCGGTGACGGAGCTAAAAAGAATGGTGCCGAAATTTTTAGCGCCAAGCTTTTTTGAAAGTCGCTTTAGGTCTTTGAGGAGAATTTCCGGGGCGTTGGTTTTAATATCCAAAAATGAGCCCCATTCTTCGCCCGGATGTTTCCATCTGCCAATAAAGGCGGCAAAGCAGTATTTACAGCCGAAAGTGCAGCCCACATACGGATTGACTACATATTCCGCCCCCGGGAGGCTTGATGGTGTTAGTACGGACTTGGCCTGAATCTCTCTTATATCAACCCGCATATTCCTATCTTAGCACTGATTTTTGTTTCCTTGTATTTGTAAAATAGGGACGGTCCATATGATTAGCTGTTATTAGGCTGTGTGGGTGTGGGAAATATGAAAGTGGAAAATGTTAGTGTGAGAATGTTAGGGTGAGGGGGCGGTGGGCGGGCCGCTGGAAGTACTGACGATTATGTGTGTGTCAGTTTTCCAGCGGCCCGCGGTGGGGCGAATAAGGTGTTTAGCGGCCGCACGCTAGCTTGGCTTCGTAGTCGGCGGCGGCGATGGCGCTGGACAACTCGACCAGCAATTCATCTGCCTCCGGGCTGCCAGCCTGGATGGCCATTTCGGCGGCCTCCAGTTGTTCGGGCAGGCGACCGCGGTAGCCACGGTGAACCTTACTGATGCGGTTGCGGTAGGATGCCAGCCGCTCAGATTGACTCCGGGCCGTTTCCCGGGCATCGGCCACGGCCTTGCTGGCCGCTTCGTAGAGTTCAAAGAACTCTTCGAGGGTGGCGTCATTCCTCGCCTTCTCGTCAAGGGCTGTGACGTGGGCCCTTGCCAGATGGTCCGGCAGGATATGATATACCGCCCTGCCGATTTCCGCGAGGTATTTTGCGGGGTCGCTTGAAAAGATGGCCAGACGCTCGGCCCGCTCTTTTTCCGCCTGCTCGGCGGCCCGCTTCTCGGCCGCGGCGGCCGCGGCCTTGGTGGCGGCGTGGGCGATAGCGGCTTCGGCCTTCCCGCGCAGTCCTGAATCATTGCGACGGGCAAGAGAGATACTAAATTAATATACCTTTTGCCCGCAGCAAGTTAAGAAATTCACCCGCCTTCGCCCTTTCTAATCGGTGGGCTACGGAGGGTTCCGCTGAAGCTTCACCTTATTCGCTTTTGTTAAGGTTCGCTTTGGGGGTTTACGTTAGAATTTTGGAAGTAGGAGTTAAGTAAGAATCTGGGAAGTGAATTGAGGGTTGACGGAAAAGAGAAAGCGGCTGACAATTTCACCAAAAGTTGAAAGGAGGTGAAAAAAATGTCAACCGCTAAATGTA
>JAHISN010000050.1 GCA_018818265.1 Patescibacteria group bacterium
AGGGAATTTGGACAAATAATTTCATCTGCGCTTAATTTTGTATCCTAGTGACATATGAGTCCCAAGCAAAGAGCAATCGCACTTGGACAAACTCGCCATTAAACTCAAACTTGTATGGAGCGGGATACGGGAATCGAACCCGTGCCATCACCTTGGGAAGGTGAGGTTCTACCATTGAACCAATCCCGCACTTCGTTTCACTTAGTGTAAACTTTCTTGTATTTTACCAACCTACAACTACAGGCCACAAGTTTGCGGGATTAAAAGCTAATTCAGGGAATGACCAATACATTTCCAGGATGAATTAAGGGAAAGGTTTGACTGGTAGTGGCAGTAGTGTATAAACTTAGATTATTTTCCGGCGCCTCGAAAAGTTTGTGCCATTCGGCGCCGTTGCCATAGAATTTTTCGGCAATTGTCCAAAGTGTATCGCCTTTTTTAACCGTATAATGCTCTGTGCTTATGATTTCTCCTTCTTCGGATTTCTCGGCCGTTAAAGAAGAAAGGACATCACCCTCTTGGGTAACAGGCCCACCAAACCCGCCAATTATAAGTTCTTGCCCAATTCTAATTACGGGGTTATCTTCGGGAATATTATTTACCTGCGCCAGTTCTTTCCAGGCAAACCCATCTCCAAGTTTTTCTTTAGCAATTCTCCAAAGGCTATCCCCCGCCTGGACGATATATGTATAGGCACTCACGGCTTCCTCCGTTTCTTCTGCTGACTCCCCAATTTCGGCTTCAGTTGATACGGCCGGAGTGATTAGTTCGGAAGTAATTCCCTCGCCGCCATTACGCAGAAAGCTATAGATCATAAATCCACCCATGATAAGCAATACGGCAATAATTGTCGTTGTCAGACGAGACTCGTTAGTTTGAAGAAGATTTTGTTGATCGGACATTTTTCTGGCTTAAGTTTCACTAGCTTGCTAGTGACTCTTTGAGTATTTTGTAAATACTGCAACGCTAAAATTTTGCGTGCCAAATTTTGTACGTGGCCCGCCTTCGTCCCGATATTAATCGGAACTACGGCGAGACCAGAAGCGACTAAATTCGCAGTTCGTGCTCATTAAGTCTTAGTCTGGCGGGAGCGACGGGACTTGAACCCGCAACCTTCTGCGTGACAGGCAGATGCTCTAACCAATTGAGCTACACCCCCTCAATGAGAGCCAGAAAATCCAAGCTTAGCGCAGGATTTTCTGCTGCTCGAATTAGTCCGCCGTAGCTTTAGCGAAGGCGGGCTCAATGATAATTTTAATTGCTACTGCAATTTTGTTGGCTGGAATTAGTCCGCCTACTTTTGCCGAACCACGTTTGACGTGGAAAGGCAAATGTGGCGGGCTCAATGAGTCCCACGACAGTCAAATTACGCCCCAAGCTGACGGCAGTCACTACAGCAGACCCCCCGCACCGATAGTTAAACTCTACGAGTGAATAGTACCAGATAGTTGATTGAGAGTCAATTAGGTGGTAGGATTGATGGGTAGCTTATTAGGAATATGAATTTGAGTAACAAAAAGACAATACATTCTTATAAAGATCTAATAGTTTGGCAACGGTCTATCGAACTTGTAACTGAGATATATAAGCTTACAGCAAATTTTCCAGGATCTGAACTTTACGGACTAACTTCTCAATCTAGACGATCAGCGGTATCAATTCCAACTAATATTGCCGAAGGTAGATACCGAGGTACTAAAAAGGATTTTCTTCAATTTCTTCGTATTGCTTATAGCTCGGGAGCAGAATTAGAAACTCTTATTATTATTGCTAAAAAATTACCTGCGACAGAAACCCTTAACTTTGATAGAGCTGATTCTCTTCTAGAAGAAGTCATGAAAATGTTAAACGTAATGATCAGAAATTGTAACCCTAACAAGCTAAAAAGCTAATGAAGCTAATGAAGCTAACAAGGAGGTGATAAATATGTATGGAATAATTTTGATTGGTATTATTGCCATAGTTGCTGTTTACTTGTGGGCAACATATAACGGTTTAATTACCGCCAAACTGCGTGTGGATGAGTCGTGGTCAGGCATTGATGTCCAGCTCAAGCGCCGAGCGGCATTAATTCCAAACTTGGTTGAGACTGTTAAAGGTTACGCTGCTCACGAAAAAGGAGTCTTTCAAGAAGTTACCGAGGCTCGCAGCGCCCTGATGAGCGCTTCTACACCTAAAGAAAAAGCTCAAGCGGACAATATGCTGTCCAGCACCCTCAAGTCTCTCTTTGCTGTTGCTGAAGCCTATCCGGACCTTAAAGCCAACGAGAATTTTAAGCACCTGCAGGAAGAGCTTACCGACGCTGAGGATAAAGTTGCCTACGCGCGGCAGTTCTACAATACCAACGTGATGGAATACAACATTAAATTGAAAGTATTCCCCAGCGTTTTAGTAGCAAATATGTTTGGCTTTAAGTCGGAAGAGTTCTTTGAGGCCGAGGAAGGAGAAAGAGAAGATGTGAAGGTAGGTTTCACTGCCGAAGAAAAGCCAGAGTAATCAGTTCGTCAAACAGTGACGTAGTTAATTGGTAATTGGGTAACTCGATAATTGGGCAATTAGGTAACCATAAACAAGCGGTTCAAATGGTTGTTAATGTAGATAATATCTGCGGAGATGGGTTGGTAACTGAATATGAGATTGGCGCCCGGGGGCTTGTTTGCCCCCGAGCGCCAGTGATTAGCCACACGCTACAACCAGTACACAAGGCTAAGCACCACTACTAAAGCAAGGTGCGTTTTATTGAACGGGGTGTTGTGAAAAAGAGCGCTCACGAACAGCGCAATTGCTAAAATATAAGCGCCTGCACTAAAAGCAACTCTTCTTGCTACAACGAATGCCCGCGTGTTTTCTATTGCAACCAGGACACTGACAGTAGCGGAAACGCACCCGCATGCAAAAGCCGCCACTCTTAACCAAAAGTCCTTGTTTTCGGCATTTTCAGCGGAAAGCCAAGAAATTATGAGTGAGAGCGCAATAACAACGAGCGATGTTATCGAAACCGCTCGTGCCCATTTTGAGATTTTGTTGGTCATCCTATTACCTCCCGTGAGTTTTAGTGTTCGTAATTTCGCAGATTTCTTTTGCTGTTTTAGGCAGATTGTCCCATAGATTCACAACTGTGTCAAATTAAATAAACAAACTAATGACGTTAAATACTAAAACCTCAATTTACAACTACATCGCCAGTAACAAGCGCCAGACATGGGTGGTCATGCTTATATTTACTATCCTTGTGGGCCTACTCGGCTATATATTTAGTATCGCACTGGAGCAGGGAATTGGATTTTTTCTGGGCGCAGTAGGATTTGCCTCAAGTATGAGTTTCTTTTCTTTTTACTTTTCCGATCGGGTTATTTTGGCTATATCCGGAGCTAAACCGATTAAGAAAAGTGATAATCCGCGTTTGTTTCGAACAGTTGAGAATTTGTGTCTTGGAGTCGGTCTCCCCTACCCCGAAATCTATATTATTAACGACACCGCACCCAATGCTTTTGCAACCGGTAGAGATCCTAGACGCGCCAAAGTTGCGGTTACTACGGGTCTTTTATCTAAGCTCGATGACCAAGAACTGGAGGGTGTGATTGCCCATGAGCTTTCTCATATTAAGAACTACGATATCCGGTTAATGTCAATTGTCGTTATTTTGGTGGGTATTGTAGCGCTCCTGTCAGGTTGGTTTCGAGGAGGAGGTTTTAGAATTAGCAGAGGCCGAGATAGAGATAACGGCAATGGTATTATTATTCTAATAGCCCTAATCGCTTCTTTATTAGCGCCTATAATCGCACAGCTCTTGAAACTCGCACTTTCGCGTCAAAGAGAGTATCTGGCAGACTCTTCCGCGGCGCTACTGACCCGTTATCCAGAGGGTTTAGCCTCGGCCTTAATAAAGATTTCTGCAGACCGTGAGCCACTGGAAGTTGCCAATACGGCTACGGCGCATCTTTATATTGTCAACCCGCTTAAAAATTATTCCGGGAATGTCGAGCAGATGTTTAGCACTCACCCGCCGGTAGAGGAGAGAATTCGCAGATTACGGCAGATGTAGCTTTTTTAAAATTGCATACACATACTCAATCTCAATGTGCTAGAATATATTAACTATGGCTCGACAATCTCGTACTAAAATCTTGAACTACCGTGTTATTCTCGAGAAGGATCAGACTCCTAAGGGAAAGTTAGTCTATTCTGCCACATGCCCGACGCTGGGGGTTTTTGACTATGGAGATACCATAGACGAAGCCTTGACCAGTATTAAAGATGGCATTGAAAGTATGGTTGCCTTTTTAGCTGATCAGAAAGAAGAAATTCCCGTAGATCGCGCTGAAGAGAGTATGGTTACTTATACTGGGATTCGAGTTCCAACGAGAACGGCCCGCATAGCTTTAGCATGACCAAACTGCCGGTGGTGCAGCCGAAAGATTTAGCTCGTGCGCTGTGTAAGTTGGGTTTCGAGACACGATCTGGGAAAGGGAGTCATGTTATCTTTTATAAGCCTGAAGGCCGCCGCGCTGCTATCCCCATGCACCCAAAACCCCTTGGTAAAGGCCTCCTACACAAAATCCTTAGACAACTTGATATCTCCCGTGAGGAATTAAAAGAAAATCTCTAGGGATTATTAAATACCATCAATAGCGGGATTCAGAGCATATCAAATGGAACTAACAAAATCCCAAACCCAACACATTGCCGAATTGGCGAGGATAAAATTGACCGAGAAAGAAACAGGTAAAACACAGTCCGATCTGAGTACGGCACTGAAGTACATTGAAGTGCTGGACGAATTGGACTTAGAAGATATCGAACCGACAGCGCAAATAACACGGTTATCAAATATTTACAGAGAAGATGAATTGAAGGAACCGCAGACGCTGAGTCAGAGCGAGACCTTGTCAAATGCACCGCATCAATCAAATGGCTACTTTAGTGTACCAAGAGTGTTGTAACCAGAAATTCAGTCTTTCGGCGACACGGTCAGACAGCGATACAGGCTTTCGAAATACTGTCCAGTTGTTGATATCACCTGCTGAACTGACAAACTTTAGTGTGTTGCCTCTCAAGTGACTCGCAGAGGCGTGTCAGTCCAGTCAGCTGAATAACTTAAAAATGTCACCTAATCAGCTTACTATCACCCAAGCCTTAGACAAACTTCGGAAAAATGAATTTTCTTCCGTTGAACTTACACAAGCTTGCTTGGACAGAATTGAACAGACAGACACTAAGTTAAAAGCATTTATTACTGTTACTAAAGATGAAGCGCTCAAGGTCGCAAAAAATGCTGATGAGATTTATCAGAAACAACCGGAGAAAATTAATGATTATCCCCTTTTAGGTGTACCGGTCAGTATCAAAGATCTATATTCTACCAAGGGCATTTTGACATCTGCTGGTTCTAACATTCTTAAGAACTATATACCACCTTACGATGCTACAGTAGTCAAGAAACTCAAAAATGCCGGAGCTGTTATTATCGGCAAAACTAATTTGGATGCTTTTGCCCACGGTTCTTCTACCGAAGCCTCCGACTTTTTTACAACTTTAAATCCCTGGAATCTTGAATACCTCCCTGGCGGCTCGTCCGGCGGTTCAGCGGCCAGTGTTATCAGCGACCAGACAATTTTTAGTATCGGTACAGAAACGGGAGGTTCCATTCGTCAGCCCGCTGCTTGGTGCGGGATTGTCGGACTTAAACCCACCTACGGACGAGTTTCCCGTTACGGGGTTATCGCTATGGCATCTTCTTTAGACTCTCCCGGACCAATGTGCAAAACAGTAGAAGACACTGCTATTGTGCTAAACGTTTTAGCCGGTCATGACCCGTTAGATTCTACCTCATCTTCGGTACCATTAGTTGATTATACAGCCGCACTCAATCAAAATCTTAAAGGTCTAACAATTGGTTATTGTGAAAAATATCTCAACAAACCCGTCCAACCAGCCGTAGCACAAGCAATTCGTGATGCCCTTAAAACATTTAGCGGTTTAGGCGCTAACATTAAAACAATCGAGCTGATGGATCCTAAATATGCCGTAGCCGTCTATACCGTTTTACAACGGGCCGAAGTCTCCAGCAATCTTGCCCGTTACGACGGAATCCGTTATGGGCATTCCGTCCTTCGTAACAAGAAATATCAACCAGAAGATATCATAGACGTCTATAATGAAACACGCGCCGCCGGTTTTGGCGAAGAAGCAAAAAGGCGCATCATGCTAGGTACTTACACTCTTTCGGCCGGGTATTATGATGCCTACTATCTCAAAGCACAAAAAGCGCGCACTAAAATTTGTCGGGATTTTGAAAAAGCTTTTGACAAAGTAAATTTGATTGTAGGACCAACCTCGCCAAGTACAGCCCAGAAAGTAGGCGCCCGTAACAAAAATCCCATGTTTGGAGAAATGGAAGATATTCTGGTAGAACCCAGCACCATTGCCGGTCTTCCGGGTATTAATTTACCCTGTGGATTTGGCAATAACTTACCCATCGGTTTGCAAATTATTGGCCCACAATTTAAAGAAAATAAGATAATCCAAGCAGCTTATGCCTACGAACAAGCTACCGATTGGCACAAAAAAAGACCAAAGATAGCTTCTGTAGCTGGTTAGCTTTTTAAGAAATATGAATTTAATCAATAAAGAAGCTAAAGGCAGGTCATAGTTATTCAAACTGATTGTAATGGCGCAATTTATTGCGCAATAATGTAATATCGCGGACTAAAGTCCGCTACTACAGATAAATTAGCCTATTACAGCGAAATTACTAGCAACGAAAATTCTTAATCTTGATAAGTCCGCGGCTCTCTTAGAAGAAGTAATGAAAATACTAAATGTAATCATCGGAAATTGTAACCCTAACAAGCTAAAAAGCTAACGAAGCAAAATTATGCTCTACATCGCCGCCATCTTCTTCATTTTCATACTTATACTTGTTTACTACCTAACCGGTCAGTCTTTTCCGTTATCATTGACGCATAAGGGAAAAACACTGTCGGTTGGAGAAAGAGAGCAGATACGTCAGGGCTGGATAAAAATTCAAGCATTGATAGAAGCCCCGGGAGCCAGCGCCAGCAATCAAGCAGTGATTAAGGCCGATAAACTGCTTGATTTCGCTCTAAAGAAAATGCGAATGAAGGGCGAAACTTTAGGCGAAAGACTAAAAAATGCCCAAAAGAGATTTTCAAGTTATGATATTTATGATACCGCCTGGAAAGCGCATAAGATACGTAATGCCGTGGTGCACGAAACTGGATATGATTTAACAAAAGTGACGGCACGGAGCGTGCTAAAACAATATAAAGCGGTACTGAGCGATTTAGGAGGGATTTAAGTTCAGAGAGTCGGAGTTAATGAAGTTGTTAACGTCCATAAATAAATGGCGGTTCATTTTACTAAACTCGAAATATACATTTTGTCGCGGGGGCTGGTTCCGACAGTGTACCGGCTTACAAAAAAACTCCCAATTGAAGAAAAGTATAACCTGTGCAGTCAGTCAAGAAGAGCGGTAAGCTCAGTCGGGGCAAATATCGCTGAAGGATGCGGCCGATTTCACTTTAAAGATAAAACTAAATTCATGTATAATGCCCGTGGTTCGCTGTTCGAACTAGAACATTTCGTCATACTAAGTAGAGACTTACACTATTTTACTGAAGAGGAAGCAAACGGAGTTCTAAAAATAATCAATACATTAAGGATTAAACTAAACAACTACATTAGTTTTCTAATGAAACAGTCGCAAAGACAATCTCATTAACCAAACATTAACCATGCATTAACTATGCATTAACTATTCATTAACAATTACATTAACGTATTAGCACTGACGTTAGCTATTCTACAACTATGCCTTACTATCCAGTAATAGGTTTAGAAATCCACATCCAACTTAAAACGCAAACTAAAATGTTCTGCGGGTGTTCTGCTGAGATATGGCCCCCCGCTGCTAAAGCTTTGGGGGGTAAAGCTGCCGCGCCCAACACTCATACCTGCCCTACCTGTCTCGGTCTTCCTGGGGCATTGCCTACGATTAACAAAAGAGCGGTGGAACAGGTTATCAGGATGGGCCTAGCCCTAAACTGCACCATCAATCAAAACTCTTATTTCGAGCGCAAAAACTATTTCTATCCTGATTTACCCAAGGGATATCAAATTTCCCAGCACCGAAAGCCTCTGTGTGTTAATGGACAATTGCCGGTAAATGGTCAGATTGTTGGTATTACTGATGTTCATTTGGAAGAAGATACGGGTAAGTCAATACACGAAAAACTACAACCCACAACCTACAACCTACAACCTACAAATGGTGAACACACTTTACTAGACTTCAACAAATCAGGGATACCGTTAATGGAAGTCGTGTCCGAACCCGACATTCACTCAGCTGAACAGGCCGTAGCCTATTGCAAGTTAATCCAGCAAATTGTGCGATTTTTAGGTATTAGCGATGGGGATATGGAGAAAGGACAAATGAGATGCGAAGTGAATGTGTCGGTTGCACGGCTAGCCAGCGACATAGCGACACAGCAGGACAGCAATTCGGCCACACAGCCGCACAGTTGCACAGCGACACAGCTACACAGTAAGTTGCGTCAGAATCTACCACCTACCACCTACCACCTACCACCTTATAGAGTCGAAATTAAAAACCTCAATTCCTTCCGCTTTGTGCAGAAAGCAATTGAATATGAAATACAAAGACAAACAGAAGCACTGGAAAACGGTGAGCATCTAATACAGGAAACACGGGGATTTGATGAGGAAAAAGAAATTACTTTTAGTCAACGCTCTAAAGAACAGGCGCATGATTACCGCTACTTCCCCGAACCCGACCTGCCGCCGATGAAATTGAGCGATAAAGAGATAGAGCGATTAAGGGCGCAGATACCGGAATTGCCGCATGAAGCGAAAAGAAGACTAGTTGACAAATTGGGGCTAAAACCCTCACAAGCGGAAATTATTTCGCGTGAACAATCAACATTGTCCTATTTTGACCAATTAGTTAAATTAAACTTATTGACTGATAAAGCCGCGAATCTTATAGTTAATCAACCTGAACTCATAGAGCAATACTCTCCGCAGGAACTTGTAAACTATCTTGAGAAACAAGCCGTTGAGCAAATCGGCGATGAAAACGCGTTAATGCAAATTGCACGTAAAATCATTGAAGCCAACCCTAAGCCTGTTAAAGATTACAAATCCGGAAAAGAAACCGCTCTGCAATTTTTAGTTGGACAAATGATGAGAGAGACGAAAGGAAAGGCGGAACCACAAAAAGCGGCAGATATTCTGAAGGTCGTTTTGAAAAGAAACTGATTGTAATAGCGCAATTTATTGCGCGTTTTGATTTTCCAAAACATGCCGTGGGTAAGTAAACGCAAAATAAATTTTGCTACTACATAAACCTAATTTCGGATATCTCCATTAGCCTGTTGGGTTTAGAAGCAGAATCCTACGGGGTACTAATGTGGTGGGTGGGGGAAAGAGTCTCTCCCCCACCCGGTAGTGCTTCTGATTGGCAGACTAGCCAGGCTCGTTCCCAGCGAGAATTTGTAGTTTTACCGCAAGAGAAAACTCTTGCCAGCACTTCTTGCACAGACGACCCGCGACTTGTCTACTCATCCGCACGGGTATCAAATCAAAGCGCTTTTCCGACTTCGTTTTGTTCCAAAAGGACCCAAATTTCCTCAGTCGCCCACCCAACCTCTTGGAACCCTTAAGAAGTTGAGTTCGCGCTCCCCCGCTCAGACGACGCCACGGGACCATTGTAACTATGTCGGGATTGAGAAACCCCGCACCTTTTGCAATCGCTTGCTGAATTGGACGGGACGCTAGCCCTTGGAAAGAACCGTGGTCCCACACTCTTTTTAGAGCTGCCTTACTCCTTGGTAACTGATGCGGCATGTAACAACCTCCCTTTTATATTTTATGCGAAATTTTCCGAACTTGACACATTTTAACACAAGCCAACGCTATCAGTCAAATGGTGCGGAAACAGTCTCACTAAATACCCCAATCTCGAAAATATCAAAAAAATGGCCGTCGCGGATTTTCCGCGACGGCCATGTGCCAAGAGATTAGTTGTTATCTCAGAAACTGCAGGAAGCGCGCAGCCCTTACAAGCCGATCTACAAGATCAGCGTTCCCGGCTATTTGGTCCCAAGGATATCTTGCTACAGCACCTGGTGCCCCGCACCCCGCCCTTGTAGCAATCCGCTCTTTTTCATGAACGCTCAGTTCAGTCCACAAGATTTCCAATTGGTCTTTCCGCGTCCTTGCTCTCTTTTTCTTCTTTGCCATAATTTGCCCCCTTATATGCCTTATTATCTATATTCTAAGTGCAACCTGCCCACATTGTACCACTATCAGTCAACTAGTGCTGTCAATAGCTGCTTAATTTCCTTTGCAGGAACTGTTACTCTAAACAATTCTAATGTATGAAATATCGAAAAGTATGACTATTAACTAAATTCACGGGGAAACTTTCGAAGATGCAAAAAAAATGAAGGTGGGGGAAAGTGTTTCCCCCACCCGGTGGTGCTTGTTCTTGATTATCTTTTTTCGAACGCGCCGATTATGGCCATCTTGTCCACAAATGAAATGAAGTACCAAGACAGCCTGAACAGAGCTTCCGCGGCAGAAGCACCCCTTGCTGAAGTCGCAAGAGCTAAACGCCCAGGCAGCTTCATCTTATCCCAACGACGGCCATATTTCCCTAGCCGCCGGCGCAACTTTTTGCAGGCACCCCAAAGGCGTTGGCGCGTAAACCAGCCCAAATCCATCCAAGGCGACATTGCGATTTTCTGGGGATAGGCAAACCCAGCAATTTTCGCAATGGCGAGGAAAACTTGACGGTTGAGGATACCATCTCCGATGTTACTATCCCAATCATACGCTAATGCCGACTTTCTCTTTGGTATCACTGTTTGAACCTCCTTTTACGTTTTGTACGAAATTTCCGATATCTAGGAGATTATAACACAGACAGACGCTATCGGTCAGCGGCTCGCGACAACCTAATCACAATAGCTTTCAGGACATAAACTTGGAATGGGGCTTGAAGCAGGGGTTGGAAACAGAAGCTCACTAATTTGATCTTCTAACTGAGAAATGTAATCTTGCTGTCGCACAGCATTCTCTTCCAACTGCTTAGTTTTAACCCACCAGAAATACGAATTACCCAATGAAATTACTAAGGCCAAGGCAAGTAAAATTAATACCCACGAATACTGTTTTTCTAGTATCCCAGTTAAAAGGGGCGGTTTATTCTCGCCTTCTTGGGGCGTTACTGCCGAGTTTATCTCCGCTTCGCGGCTTGATTCTGACATTACTTTTATTATAAAATATCCAGACAGAAATTTCAAGCGGAAAGAAGGCTCATCAGCTGAAGCTGACATGTAGATAAAAATATGCTATAATCGGCTGAACACTGGAACAATTTGAAGTCTGGGCTTAGTTAAAATACAAGACAAGAGGGGGGTAACAAAGTGAGAAGATATGTATGCGCGATAATGGCTGTGGCACCGGGAACCGGGAAAACTGTCAGGCTGGCTATTATTGTAACTGAAGCGATGACGCAAAGCCTGGCCAGAAGAAACGGCATTGCAAGAGCCCTGAAACTTTGGCCTACTCGCCGCGGTTTCAATGGACACGGTGCCGCAGCCTTGGAAGCCAAAGGCGGGCCGTATCAGCCGGTTATAGCAATGGCAGCAGTAAGACGACACGGCAGAGGGTGGGAACCGGGAACAGCGATAGCCCTTTTATCCACACAAGGACGCCGGCCCGATCTAGTAAGGATAGGTCAAGCCAAATTGGACCTTGAGTTTCCTCAAGCTAAATGGCTCAAACGTGCCTACCTAGCTCGCACCCTGGAAACTCTTTAGTGTGACTGACCACCAAAGCCGCCGGGCCACAAAGCCCGGCGGCACAGCACCCCTCACTAACCCTGGTTATGCAAAAGTCCCCAGCCTGAAAACCGGATTTCTATCGATTGTTATTATACCTAAAATAATAAAGCTAAAGAGCAGTCTATAACTATATCAAGTCCCCGCGAAACAAGTTTGTCTAATCCCTTGTTGTAACGGCTCACCTGACTATCAGCAGACAGGACTTTAGCCTAGCGACAGAAAAACGTAATCCTCCCTGACGCGGTGCTAAAGCACCGCCGCTACAAATGCACGTAGGCTGGATGTTAATTAAAAATGTGGTAAATTTATTTTGCCGTTGCTATATATGCCCGAGCACCAAACAGTCACAATTGATGGATTGCCGACTAAGTACCGCAAAGTGGGCCAGGGAAAACCACTCCTGTTTCTTCACGGGCATCGGGCAGATACACGAAAGTGGCTAGTATTTATCGAACGACTAGCACAAAATTACACCGTTTATGCGCCAGAATTACCGGGTCAGAGCGCTAATACTCCACCTTTTCTGGACAGGAGCTGTGCCATGGAAAGGTACGCCGATTTTTGTTTTGAGTTCTGCCGAGTGCTAGGGCTAAAGCATATTCCGATAGTTGGCGCTTCAATGGGTGGAATTATTTCTATTCTGCTGGCAAAGAAATATCCTCAAATTGTACAGAAGCAAATTCTTTTTTGGACTCCCATTGATAGCAATTTCTTTAATCATGCCCGTATTAAACTGATTTCTAGCGCGGTGGCACATATTGCCAAAGGAAGAACCGTATTTAAGCTTTGGCGGACATTTCTTTATTCACCGCTAGTTAAGGTATTTCTTAAAATAGATGTAAAACCGGAAGAACACACTCTTGAAGTTATTAACCATGAGATTGAGCGGTGGAGAGAAGTTGATCTTCTCACTTGGAGCCGGTCAATGATTGATATCCTTAATACAAGCTTTAATGAGCGGGAGCAAATTACAACTCCGACTATAGCTGTGTTTTCCGCTCACGACCGATACTTTGATGTGGAGAAATCAATCGTCAAATACGAACAGATTTTTCCTCAACTTGCTGTTCATGTTGTAAAATCAAAATTTCATGTGCCTAAGGGTAATTTGACTAAGCAATTTGTTAGGGAATATGAAGATATTTTTAGGATCTTTATTCTTTATAGGGGTCACCCCTAAAACAGGGGTGACCCCTATTTCTTACTGTGATATGATAGAAGTCATGATAGGAAAAAAGAAGGTGATTACTAAAAAGAGCGAAGACTTTTCACGCTGGTACACTGATGTGGTTCAGCAAGCAGAACTGGCTGACTATGCGCCAGTGAAGGGCTGTATTATCTTTCGTCCCTATGGTTATGCCCTTTGGGAAGGTATTAAAAAAGCTTTAGATGCCAAAATCAAAGCTATGGGCGTAGAGAATGCCTACTTTCCACTTTTTATTCCCCAAGAATTTTTACAGAAAGAAAAAGAGCATGTCGAAGGCTTTGCGCCGGAGCTCGCGGTAGTTACTCATGGCGGCGGGAAGAAATTGGAGGAGCCTCTGATTGTTCGGCCCACTTCTGAAACTGTTATGTACGCTATGTTTTCCAAGTGGATTCAGAGCTGGCGGGATTTACCCCTAAAAATCAATCAATGGTGTAATGTTGTCCGCTGGGAAAAGCGAACTCTGCCTTTTATCCGCACGACAGAGTTTTTATGGCAGGAGGGACACACTGCCCATGCTGAGCATAAAGAGGCATTAGACCAAGTACACGCCGCGGCGCAAGCGTATGAAGAAATTTTCAAAGATTATCTGGCAATTTACGGTATAACCGGCTTTAAGAGTAATAGTGAGAAATTCGCCGGAGCCGCGGCAAGTTTGTCCTACGAGGCATTAATGCCAGACGGAAAAGCTTTGCAGTCGTCGACTTCTCACGATCTTGGTCAAAACTTTGCCAAAGCTTTCGAAATTACTTTTCAGGACCAGAAAGGCAAAAATCAATATGTTTGGCAGACTTCATGGGGATTGTCCACCCGAGCAGTGGGCGGATTAATTATGGTGCATGGTGATGACAACGGCTTGTTTTTCCCCCCGCAGATTGCGCCAATTCAAATTATTATTGTCCCCATTTATGGTGGCGACGAAGAAGGAGGCCTGGTCAAGCAATATGTTTCCGAATTGAAGTCTAAGTTGATAGAGTTTAGGGTCAAAGTTGATTCTAGGGAAGAATATTCGCCGGGGTGGAAATTTAATGAGTGGGAACTTAAGGGTGTGCCGCTAAGATTGGAAATTGGCCCACGTGAGGTCAAAAGTCAAACCGTTATGGCCATTCGCCGCGATACCGGAGACAAAACTTCAATAACTACATCTGAACTAACAGAAAAAGTAACGATGCTCCTTAAAACCCAGCAAAAAGATGCTTTGGAGCGCAGCCGCAAGTTTACCGAGGAAAACACTCATCTAGTGGATACTTACGATCAATTCAAGGAAATTATGTCCGGTCCGCGGGGATTTATTAAAGCCTTTTGGTGTGAAAATCCCGGATGTGAAGCTAAAATTAAAGAAGAAACCAAGGCGACCACGCGCTGTTTACCGCTTGACGCTGTTGAAGAAAAAGGCAAATGCGTTTACTGCGACGAACCAGCCACGCACCGCTGGCTCTTCGCCCAGGCGTACTAATCACTCCCACCTAAACAACTTCACCGCGAGAAACAACCCCCCAACTACCCATAAAGTCAGTGCGATTAATTGTGTCCGCACATCATAGAGAGTGGCATGTTCAATCATTGTTTTTCTTAGAGCCTCTGCTAAATAAGTTAGAGGCAAATAGTCAGTAATCTTTTGCAGCCACGAAGGAAAAGCCTCGCGTGAAAAGAAAATGCCGGATAAAAACATCATTGGCATCTGTATCAACTGCGCCATCGACATCGCCGTATTTATTGATTTAGCAACACCGGAAATAGCAAACCCTAAACTTAGAAATACCAAACTGCCCAAAAGCGCCGTAACAAAGATATAAAATAGATTGCCATAAAGATGAAGATCAAAAAATAGTTTGCCCAGAAGTATTATCAGTCCCGCTTGCGCCATGAGCAAGAACAGGCGGGTGAAAACCTGACTAACCAGAAAAAGAAGCGGGTTCATCGGAGTTACCCGCAGGCGTTTTAGAATATCCTGTTCGCGGTATTTAACCACAATCATCGCCACCCCAATAATACCCAACTGCATAATCATCATACCCACAATACCGGGGATCATAAAGTCCATATAGCTGAAGTTACGGCTGTCCACCGGTTCTTGGTTAAGCGCAAACAGCGTTGAACCTTGCGCGGCTTGTAAGCTAAATTGAGTAAGAATTTGATTAACTATGAGAATTCCCGTCCCAGTCTGTTCAAATTGTCCCTGATTAAAAAGCAGTTTCAACTCTGTTGGTTGACCAGTCTGCATGGGCTCTGCAACCGATAAATCTTGGGGCAAATATAATAGGAGGTCTATGTCTCCCTTTTCAATCTTTTCTCTTAATATAGGCTCGTCACCCTGTTGAACTTTGAGAACACTGGCTTCCTCCAAGGCGCCAGCAATCTGCTCGCTCAATTCATTTTGGGCTAAATCTACAACCCCGATTCTAATCGACCCGAGTTGATTAAAATCCATTAGACCAAAAATGGTCATAATGAAAAGAGGAATAAACAGCCCCCACATCCAGGCATGTTTATCGCGAAGAAACATCTTTAATGAAGAGGTGAATATGGGTAGTGTTTTCATGGGTAGTAAATCACTGTGACCGTCTCAACTCGACTTAACGTGATAACCAGCCAGGTTTTTTAATGTCAAATGCCAAATTAAAAATGTCAAACTATCCAGGAAATGAAATTCTTTTGACATTCGGATTTTGACATTGATTAATCATTTGGCATTAGTCATTTGACATTCATAGATTGCCCTGTATCCTCCAGTTACAAATAGACCAGGCAAAGACACCAGACTTTAATCACCCGCCCGACTACTCTCTCAACCCATGCCCCGTGAGATGCAAAAACACATCTTCCAAATTGGCTTCCTGCACTTTTCTTTCTTTCTTAAACCCATTTTTAAGCAATATCTTAATAAGATTATCCGGGGTATCAATAGCAACAATTTTCCCTTGGTTCATTATAGCTACACGATTGCATAGCTCTTCAGCTTCTTCCATATAATGAGTAGTCAAAACAATAGTAATGCCATCTTGATTCTGGCCACGGATAACATCCCAAAGATGATGCCGCGCCTGTGGATCAAGTCCGGTGGTTGGCTCGTCTAAAAATAATATTTCCGGTTGGTTGACCAGAGCCGCGGCAATAGAAAATCGCTGTTTTTGCCCGCCGGACAACTGCTTAATCCTCTGATTGGCTTTATCTGTTAACTCAACTTTGCCTAGAATTTCGCTAGGATCAATTGTACGATTATAAAAACTAGCGAAAAGATTAAGAAGTTCTTTTAAATTTAAATAATCAAAAAAAGAGCTGGATTGCAGTTGTACGCCTATAATTTGCTTAATTTTATGACTGTGCTGATGGCAATCTAGTCCGTTAATCAAAACCTCACCGCGGTCTTGTTTTCTTATTGTTTCGATAATCTCCAATGTGGTCGTCTTGCCAGCACCGTTAGGTCCCAAAATACCGAAAACCTCGCCTTTCATAACCTCAAAAGACACTCCATCAACTGCCTGTGTGTCTCCGTAAGTTTTGTGCAAGTCTTTAACTTGAATGATGGGAGCTTGTTTAGACATAAGTAGGTATCAGGTAATTTTAGGTAACTGGGTAATTTTACCTGCTTCTGGCAGGTGGGTAATTGGGTAACTGGTAACTTATTCGCATTCTTATTGTGGCAGTTACGGGTCGTCCCAGCCGGAATTTGGGCAGATTTAGGCTTTTTTGTCCACTGACACGACACTGTGTAACTATACCACCATATCAATATACTTTACGTGTCAAGTGATTAATTTCACAAACAAAATTCACGCTCGGAAAGTAAGCAACTGATTAGCGTAGTAACGCAATCTTGCCGTGTACCGAATGGTACTGCGATCATTACGCGATTATTTGCAACGCGAACTGAAGTTCGCTATTACAATAAACACCACCGCAGGTAAATGCAGTGGCGGGGGACTGAAACTCTCGGGTTTTAAAGTTCGAGAAGTTTGTGTATGAGAGTCTAGTCCCCCGCCCGAAAAATGATTATCTAGGTTTGGGACGGCAAAGATATATCATCACACATAATACGCAGATGAGGAGTAGCGCACCATATGCAACCAAATCTGCTATATTCAAATACCAGCCGCCCATTAAATCCAGATAAATAGGATTTGCGCCCCCACCCCTGAGAATGCAACTCGCTAAATTAACAGCTCCTGCAAGCAGAAAAACAACCGACACTGCTATGGCCGAGTAACCAAACGGCCTCGATGAACAGAAAGCCAACCCCACAAATATAAAGAATACTGGTAGCGTTATAAGCGTGCAAATAAGCCTCGCCACTAATTCCACTCTAGTTACAATGTGAAAACCCTCCATTACTTCGGCAAATGGGCCAACCTTAGCAATCCATATGGTAAAGGCAATTGCTAAAATGACCAGAACGCCCCACACCAAGACCGTTCGCCACGTCATTGTTTATCCTCCTAATTAAAGTTCTAGTTCGTATTATCGAGTTTCTGCCCAGATTATACCACAAGCCGATAGCGTCTGCAATTGCGCCAACTGAGGTTAAGCCACGGGAGTGAGCGGTCAAACGGCTAAGACGTTTTCAATCTTTGCAACCAACTGCCTACTACCTACCACCACCAACCTTTACCTTCCGATGTTAAAATACTCCCATGTCCAAATTTCAACTTGTTTCCAATTACAAACCTACCGGTGATCAGCCGCAGGCAATTGCTCAATTAACTAAGGGTTTAAAGGCAGGATTAAAACATCAGGTTCTGCTTGGCGTTACCGGCAGCGGCAAGACTTTTTCCATGGCCAATGTTATCCACAAAACTCAATTGCCGACACTGGTAATTTCACACAACAAGACACTAGCGGCTCAGCTTTATCAGGAATACCGCGACTTCTTCCCCGAAAATGCCGTAGAATATTTTGTTTCTTATTATGATTATTATCAACCGGAAGTATATATGCCCCAAACCGATACCTATATCGAAAAAGAATCTAATATCAACGAATTTATCGACAAACTGCGCCTATCGGCAACAACGTCACTGATGACCCGCGATGATGTTATTGTCGTTGCTTCTGTATCTTGCATCTACAATCTCGGTTCCCCTATTGAGTATGCCGAAAGGATTATTGAACTAAAAAATGACATGACGCTTAGACGGGAAGATTTAGCCAAAAGGCTCATTCAACTGCATTATTCTCGCAATGACTATGACTTTAAACGAGCCACATTCCGAGCTAGGGGCGACATTCTCGATATCTGGCCCGCTTACGGGGATGAAGGATTACGACTGGAAATTTTGGATAATAAACTCCGGGCCATCCAAAAATTTCATCCGACCAACGGCAAGGTTATCGAAAGCTTAGAATCCACGGTCTTGTATCCAGCCAAACACTATCTAACTGCAGGAAAGCGTACACAAAAAGCCTTGGAATGGATTCGAAGAGATTTGGTTAAAAGACTTAAAGAGCTTAAAGACAATGGTCATGAGCTGGAAGCCTATCGGCTAGAACAGCGCACTAAATACGACTTGGAGATGATTAGTGAGGTCGGTTATTGTAACGGAATTGAAAACTATTCCCAATATTTTGACGGACGCCGACCCGGTGAGCCGCCGTTTACTTTACTCAATTTCTTTTTAAAACAACACCAAAAGTTCTTGATAATTATTGACGAATCTCATATGACGATTCCTCAAATCCGCGGCATGTACCGAGGAGATCAGTCGCGGAAACAGACACTAATTGACTTTGGGTTTCGATTACCCTCGGCTTTAGATAACCGCCCCTTAAAACTGGAAGAGTTTCTGGAGCGAGCCCCGCAGATTGTCTGCACTTCTGCCACTCCCGCAGATTGGGAGCTAAATAGGGTTCAACCCTCAAATAGGGTTAAACCCTCAAATAGGGTTGAACCCTACATTGGGTTAGTAGAACAACTAATTCGCCCCACAGGTCTACTTGATCCGGAGATCGAAATCCGCGGAACAACTAATCAGATTGAAAATTTGGTAAGTGAAATTATCAAAAGAGCGGATTTGGGCGAGAGAGTGTTAGTGACAACATTGACTAAACGCATGGCCGAAGACCTATCTAGTTATCTTAAAGAACAAAGCATTCAAGCATGCTACTTGCACGCCGATGTTAAAACACTAGACAGAAGCGATCTTTTGGATGATTTGCGCAAAGGCAAATATGATGTGATTGTGGGAATTAACCTGTTGCGCGAAGGTTTAGACCTGCCGGAAGTTTCTTTAGTCGCTATCCTGGATGCAGATAAAGAAGGTTTCCTGCGCTCAAAGACTTCGCTCATTCAAACAATGGGACGTGCAGCACGTCATGTTAACGGTAAAGTGATTATGTATGCCGATAAAGTAACGAAGTCAATGCAAGAAGCCATAAATGAAGTCAACCGCCGGCGCAAAATTCAAGAAGAATATAACGAAAAATATGGTATTAAACCTGTAAGCATCCAAAAGCCGGTTCGTGGGAAATTAATAGAAAGGCCATCCGCCGAACCCTCTAAACCCTCTCATAACTCTGAAGACTTCATGCTTAGGGAAAAACCAGGAAGCACTTCCCAACCTACACTTTCCGAACTGGAAACAAAAATGCTTGAAGCGGCGGAAAATTTGGAATTTGAAAAAGCGGCGTGGTTGAGGGATAAGATTGAGGAAATTAAGGGAAGTTATTGAGATGTTAACTAAAGTTTTGCACTTTCCAAAAATTGGTTTTTTTATAAACAAAAGTGTGGTGTTCTTAATGTCAAATAACTAATGACTCATGTCAAACAAAATCATAATGCCCAATGTCAAATTCACCCGTAACTGAAAGATCCCTTTTATAAACTTATCCGCGGACAGGTTAGAAACCTGTCCCTACAAGATAGATGTTCCCTGGCGAAACCAAATAAAAGGGAGACTGCGGTCTTAGAGCAAGATACGCTCATTAGGAGACCGCAGTCCGGTTACGGACTTTAGAAAAAGTCCAGTTGTGAAATCTAGAATGTCGCTAGGAAGCAAGCCCCTTGAACGCTCTAGTAATAGCGCGTTTGAGCCCCCATCTGTTGCCCGGCTTGAGGATGACACGGTAAAATCCGTCTCTGAGAATACGATTTGTTGTCCGTCTCTTGGGCACAAGCGTGAGCGCGATGGCCTTAGCCCGCAATCTGGCAGGTACTTGTTGCAAGACACTCGGTCTTGTGGTACCAACGATAATCAAATCTGCTTGCGCCATGCTGTCACAAAACTCGTAACTAGCATCGGTCAACACTCTTTCTACCCACCAGTTCCACTCGTGCAGACCACCAAATATGTAGATTTTCGACATTTTCGCTCCCTGTGTATTTTTGATTTTTTCTGTGAAATTTCACGAACAATACCTGAAACATTGACACTATAGCACGGGCGCGCGGTTTTGTCAAAACCTCGGCAGAGTTGATATAATATTAATTAGTGAAACTAATAGCTTCCTTGTTCAAAAGATTTAAACCACGTCGGCGAGAGGAATCGCTAGACTTCCTAAGAGGAATAGCCGTCTTTTTCATGCTTCTTGCCCATGCAATATTTTTCTTTTATCAAGGAGAGAACAACATTTTAAGGAATGCCAAACTAATTGGCGATACCTTTTGTTTTACCGTCTTTCTGTTTGTTTCCGGAACGGTAACATACCTCGCTTATTTGCGACAAAATGAAAATGCTTCTCTGTTTCATCAGAGATTGTGGCGCAGAAGCCTTATTATTCTAGGAAGCTACTACATAGTAGCTTTGGTATCTGTTGTAAAAGAGTTTGCTTGGCCTCCGTCAATATCGTGGTGGCAAATTTTGGGAGAAGTACTTATTTTTATTAAAATCCCCGGATTTATAGAGTTTTTAATTCCCCTAATTTTATATAGACTGTTATATTTTCCCCTGAAAAATTTCTACAAGTTCGTCTTAAAAGATTGGAAAAGGGTAGCTCTGGCCTCCGCGATTATTTACGGACTAGGTTCTATTCTATATTCTCTTGAAGTTTCCCCTTCGCTTATTTCCTGGAAAGCTTTGATTGTTGGGGAAAGTAATTGGTATACCTTCCCACTACTACAGTATTTCCCTATTTTCCTCATAGGTTTATATTGGGGAAAATGGATTTCCGCAACAAAGAAATCGCTTGTTGAGGAAGAAAGGGCTTGGTTCGTGGGTTTCTATTTAAGCTTGGGTTTCGCGCTAATGCTAATAAGTGCTTGGGCCGTAGGGATTCACCCGGGAATAACTTTAAACCGGTGGCCGCCCTCACCATTATTTTTAACTTTAGGCCTTGCCCTAGTCTTTCTGCTTATTGCCCTAGACTTTCTGCTGGAAAAGTTACAAACCCGAAGACTTTGGATGCGATTGCTCTTTTTCTGGGGCAAATATGCTTTC